>NZ_JAJNJI010000003.1:0-277200 GCF_022386165.1 Mammaliicoccus sp. P-M58 | reverse complement strand
GATTGGTTAAGCCAATCACTCTGAAGTACTTTCAGTACTCAATTATTGGAATTAACGTTGACATATTGTCATTCAGTTTTCAATGTTCATTATAAAATAATTTGGAGCGGGTGATCGGAATCGAACCGACAACATCAGCTTGGAAGGCTGAGGTTTTACCACTAAACTACACCCGCTTAGCTATATTAAAATTGATGAATGGTGCGGCCGAGAGGACTTGAACCTCCACGGGATTTCTCCCACTAGGCCCTCAACCTAGCGCGTCTGCCATTCCGCCACGACCGCGCATGGTTTGCAGTACTCAATCAATTTGTTATTTAAGTGACTGTCATTAAGTATATTACATTAAGTTTACAAAGTCAATACAAATGATTAACTTTTTAATGTAATTTTACATTGAATAACTTGTCTTATTATTTGTTACGTTTCGTTCAAGCAACATTAACTATAATACGCCGGATCTATTACTTCGTCAATGCTTTTTCATTAAAAATTTAAATAAAAAGTACTACACTCGCATATTTTTAGTGTAGTACTTTCCCAATTATTCTTTATGTTATATTTTTTAACTTTCCACCACATCGTCCACATCTATATTTACGTGTATTAACACGTTTAATACGTTTGAATTCTGTTTTACATTGCCCACATTGATATAAATAGTTAGCACGTTCTTCATAACTTTGAACGGCTTTACAAAATCGTGGTGCCCCTACTTCGATACTTAAATCTTTAAATGCTTTGTCTTTATGCTGGTATCCTTTACCTTCTATATGTAAATGATAATGACAAAGTTCATGTTTAATAATATCTATAAGTGCTTCAACACCAAAATGTTCATATTGTTTCGGATTAATTTCTATATCATGACTATTTAATAAATACCTTCCACCAGTTGTTCTTAACCTTTTGTTAAATACTGCATTGTGTTTAAAAGGCTTATTAAAATATTCCATTGATATATTAGACACAAGTTCTTGAAGTGCCTTATTGTCCATTAGGGTCTATCATAGTTAATGATACTTTTTGTTTTTCTTGGTTTACATCTAATACCCAAACATCAACTATATCTCCTACACTTACAACATTCATAGGATGCTTAACATATCCTTTAGATAATTTAGAAATATGAACAAGACCATCTTGTTTGACACCTATATCTACGAACGCACCAAAGTCTACAACATTTCGTACTGTACCACTTAAAGCCATATTTGGTTTCAAGTCTTCCATAGAAAGAACATCTGATTTTAAAATTGGTGTTTCAAATTCATCCCTTGGGTCTCTTAAAGGTGCTATTAACGAAGCAATAATATCTTCTAGCGTTGGTATACCTATATTTAATGTTTCACTTGTATCTTGTATACCTAATTTATTCAGTTTTTCTTTTAATACTTCAGAACCAATATCTTCTTTTTGTAAACCAACATATTGAATCAGCGCATAAGCCCCTTCATAACTTTCAGGGTGAATAGCTGTTTTATCAAGTGGTTCGCTTCCATCTAGTATTCTTAAAAATCCAATACTTTGTTCAAATGTTTTATTACCTAATCTAGGAACTTTAGCTATTTCTGAATGATGTGTAATAACACCTTTTTCTTCTCTAAATTTAATAATGTTATTTGCAACTGTATTGCTAAGACCAGAAACATAACTTAGTAACGATGGAGATGCTGTATTCACATCAACACCAACTTGGTTAACGGCAGTTTCCACGACGAATTTTAAAGTTTCGTTTAATGCTTTTTGATTTACATCATGTTGATATTGACCAACACCGATTGATTTAGGATCTATTTTAACAAGTTCACTTAATGGATCTTGTACGCGTCTACCTATAGATACAGCACTTCTCTCTTCAACTTTAAAATCAGGAAATTCTTCTCTAGCAATATCTGAAGCTGAATAAACTGAAGCACCAGCCTCGTTGACGATAACAAATTGGCAAGTTAAGTTATGCTTTTTAATCATTTCAGCTACAAATTGTTCTGATTCTCTACTTGCTGTTCCGTTACCAATCGCAACTAATTCAATGTCATGTTTCTTTATCATATCTACAAATATCTTTTCCGCTTGATCAGTTTTAGAAACTGGTGGATGAGGATATATCACATTTTTATCAACAAATGAACCATATTCATTAATAACTGCTAACTTACAACCCGTTCTGTAAGCTGGATCTAGTCCTAGAATTTTTTTACCTTTTAATGGTGCTTGTAATAAGAGGTTTTTTAAATTCTCAGAGAAAATCTCTATTGCATGTTCTTCAGCTTTTTGTGTTAATTCACTTCTAATCTCTCTTTCAATAGAAGGTAAGATTAATCTTTTCAAGCTATCTTGAATAGCTTCTTTAATCACTTCAATATGTTTATGTTCTTTTTTAACAAATTGAGTCGTTAAATAACTTTCTAATGACGCTGTATCTATTTCAAATCCAACTTTTAATATACCTTCTGATTCTCCACGGTTAATTGCTAGTACTCTGTGAGGTACTATTTTCTTAATCGGTTCTTCATATGTATAGTACATTTCAAAGATATTTTTCTCATCTTCAGCTTTCTTTTTCTTCTCAGTCACTAATTTACCTTGTCTTTCAACACTGTTTAAAATGTATTTACGGTATTTAGGCTCATCTGAAATCATTTCAGCTATAATATCTTGTGCACCTTTAATGGCATCTTCATGCGATGTAACTTCTTCAGTAATATATTTAGAAGCTTCTTCTACTAAATCAATATTAGAAGTACCTTCAAGTATCCATTTAGCTAAAGGTTCTAACCCTTTACGTTTTGCTTCTGTAGCTCTTGTTTTTTTCTTTTTCTTAAATGGTCGATATAAATCTTCTATTCTTTGTAATTTAGTTTGTTTTAAAATATCATTCTTTAAGTCTTCTGTTAATAAACCTTGTTCATCAATTAATCTAATGACTTCTTCTTTTCTATTATGCAAGTTAAGTGCATATGTATATTCATTTTCAATTTGTTTAATTTCAACTTCATCAAGTCCACCAGTTAATTCTTTTCTATATCTTGCTATAAAAGGCACTGTATTCTTATCTTCTAGTAATTCTAGTACAGTTTTAATTTGTTTTTCTGTATAAGGATGATTTTTCTTTATGATTTCTATTAGTTCTTGATTCATAATTGCCTCCTAAAAATGGTTATATTCTATTTTAACATAAATAGAATATAACCATTTTTGATTTTAAAAAGAGACAGAAACATTTCAAATATTTCTGTCTCTCCTAATATATGAATTATTTCATTGCAGCTTCTTTTAATTTTTTTATTGCTGTTCTTTGAAGTCTTGAAACATGCATTTGACTGAGACCTATTTTTTCTCCGGTCTCTTTTTGACTTAAGCCCGTAATAAAGGTGTATTGAATTATTTCTCTTTCTCTATCCGTTAAAATAGGCAGAATTTTTTCTAATATCATTCTTTTTTCAGTTAAATCATAACCTTCTTCTGATTCTCCCATAATATCTAGCAATGTAACGGTAGATCCGTCTTTATCCGCTTCGATAGAATGGTCAACACTTAAGGCATTATAACTTTGACCCATTTCCATTGCTTCTAGAACATCTTCTTCGGTTACTTCTAGTCTATTTGCAATTTCAATAATTTTAGGTGACCTTCCTAATTCATTGGTCAATTCTTCATTTGCCTTTTTTATTTTAGGGCCAATTTCTTTAATTCGTCTAGGTACATGTACACTCCAAGTTTTATCTCTTAAATATCTCTTTATCTCACCAATTACAGTTGGAACTAAAAATGCTTCAAACTTTCTTTCAAATGAAACATCAAATCTTTTTATAGCACCTAATAAACCAACCATACCAACTTGAACAAGATCTTCATGATGTGCTTGGCCTTTAGAATATTTATATGCTAAAGATTCTACTAATTTTTGATAATGTAATACTAGCTTTTCTTGAGCTTCGCTATTATCATTTTCTTGGTAATCTGCTATCCAAGCATTAATGTCTTCTGGAGAAACTTCATTATAAACTTTGGACTCTTCCGTCATGTGTTTGCACCTGCTCTTTAGATAAATACTTTGTCATACTTATTGTAACACCAGCATCTTTTTGGACACTTACTTCATCCATTAATGATTCAATAAGAAATAGTCCTAATCCACCTTGTCTCAAGAAATTGATATTATCACTTTCTTGGTATGGTCCAAGCACTTTTTTAGCTTCTTCATAATTAAAGCTTTTACCTGAATCTGATACAATGATTTCTATTTTATCTTCAAACACAAGATAACCTATTAATATTTCGCCTTCAACTTTATCACTATATGCGTGTTTTACTGCATTAGTTACCGCTTCTGACACTGCAATTTTTGAATCTTCAATATCTTCATATGAAGCACCAGCTCTATTAAACACGCCAGATAATGTCAATCTGACTAGACCAACATATTCTGGAGCTGCTGGGAATCTCATCTCTATATAATCATAGTTAGATGTCATCACGTTATACCTCCGTTCCTTTGTTGACATGCATTAATTCTTTAAGACCCGTAATATCAAATAATCTCTCAATTCTATCAGATACACCAAGCACATATAGTGATTTATCATGTTCATTGAGTGATTTTAATGTGCCAACAAATAAACCTAAACCAGTAGAATCCATATAACTTACATTCTCCAAATTAACATGTATATCATGCGTTCCTTTTTGTCTAATCGGTTGTAATACGTCTTGAAGTTGAGGCGCAGTGTACACATCCAATTCTCCGCCAACTTTAATTTCATAGTAATTTTCATGTTCTGTAGTTTCAATGTTAAGATTCATTCCTTGTTACACCCCTAAATTTATTAGACTTTCATCATTTATTTTTACCCGTTTTTAAAATATTTAATCTTATTTAACACATCTTAAATATTTTTACCTTACAACTATTTAACACGTTTAACAATTAATATCGTTAAATCATCTCTTTTATTTGGATTCTGTAGTTTGACAAGTTCTTCATATAAAATTTGAACGATGTCTTGCGGATGAAGTTGTTTGTATTCATCAATCATACTTAATAAATCTGTCGTTTTGATAAATTCATTTTGTTGATTACGTAATTCCGTGACACCATCAGTAAAGACGATAATCATATCTTGTAATTCTATTTTTATTTCACTTTGTTTATAACGTGTATGTTTATTAACGCCGAGCACAATACCTCGTTCAGACATTTCTTCAAATTCTCCAGTCTGACTTCTATATATGTATCCAGGCTCATGTCCTGCAGAACTATAATAAAGCATGTTATTAATTTCTTCATATAGTCCATAGAACATTGTCACAAACATATTTTGATTAACGTTCTTTTCCACAACTCGATTCAAACGTTTTAAACCGTCACTCGGCAATTGCGAATGGCCGTATGAATCCATGCCAAATTTAATCATACTCATCGCTAATGCTGCAGGTATCCCTTTACCGATAACATCTGCTACTGCAAAACTCATAGTTCCGTCATTATGATCAATTAAATTAAAATAATCTCCACTCACTTTTTGTGCTGGAACAGAAATTGCCCCAATTTGAATACTATCAAATTGAGGGATTTGAGGCTTTAGCATCGTTTGTTGCAAACTAGACGCAACTTCCATTTCTTTATCATGAATTTTAATCTTATTTAATAACTTCTTATAATCACGGTATGTAAAGCCATAACCTATCATGACTTCTAAAAGAACATCAAATGAACGAATGATTTGTTCTTTAGTCAAGTCTTGTTCCTGATCCATAATATTTACATGTAATTGTACTATCTCCTCTGGTGAAACATTATCTTCTATGGCTTCAGTTGAAAATGTTTGGCATGATGATAAAATTTCATCATCATTTGTTTGAACATAATCAAGTAATAATTGAAGATACTGTTGTTTCTTTTGTTCTGACACGAAGTCACCTCGTTTCAAATATACTAAAAAAGCTTTAGGTTAATCCTAAAGCGGAAGACGTTTTAAAGTAATATTGATTCTTTTAAAACTATTTCATTATGTATTACCTAATGTATCAAATTTTTGTTGCAAAGTTAGATTGAGGCTGATGGCAATAGCGATATCAACCTCTTTCATCTTTGCATCAGATAAATATGTTAATTTTTCTTTTAAGCGTTTTTTATCAATTGTCCTGATTTGTTCAAGCAAAATTACGGAATCTCTGTCTAATTTATATTTCGCTGCCTCAATTTCTACATGAGTGGGAATTTTGGCTTTATTTATCTTACCAGTAATTGCTGCAACAATCACAGTCGGGCTGTATCGATTACCTGTATCATTCTGGATAATAACGACTGGTCTTGTCCCCCCTTGTTCAGAACCTGTAACTGGTGAAAGATCTGTGAGATATACATCTCCTCTTCTCATTTATTCACCTTGCTGAGAGGCTATATGCGATTCATTTGAATCACAAGCTTCACATTCACAATAGTATGCTTCAGATGCAAGGGAGAGATTTAAATCGGCCATTGAACGATAGCCTTCTTTCAGTGTTTGTTCTAAACTTTGTGTACGATTTTGCGTTAAAGATGTCATAACAAATACCTCCAGATAAAATAAATGTAAATTTTGTTGATTAAGTTATTAATATCATAACAAATGTAACTCTAATTGACTATGCTATTTTAATAATTCGTTCGTAATTTCAACATTTTCACCATCATGATAGATACGTGGTAATCTCTTTTTCAAGTTACAAAGTACTTCATAATTAATGGTATCTTGTGCTTCAGCAATTTTTTCTGCTGATTGTTCCGAATCAACATCATTATCCATGAGAATGACTTTGTCACCTGTTTGAACATCATCTGGCACTTTAATCATTGTTTGATCCATACATACTCTACCTATGACAGGACAATTCACACCATTTACATTCACGAGCGTATCTTGCATCTTTCTTAAGTAACCATCTGCATAACCTATTGGTAATGTAGCCACTTTAATACGTTCATCAGCAGTAAATGTTGCACCATAACTCACTGTTTCGCCTGGTTCTATATACTTTGTTTGAACGACTTCCGTTATTAATTGTGCAGAAGGTTTTAATTTTAAATTAGAAATTTCTTGAATATATTTTGATGGATAATATCCATATAATGAAATACCAAATCTAACAGCTGTGCAAATGGACGCATCATATCTTAAGGCTCCTGCTGAATTTTGAGCATGTATATATTCAGGTGTTTGAGAAGACTCTACAAATTCTTCAAATAATTCATATTGCTTTTTAGAGAAATCATTTGGTTCATCTGCAGAAGCAAAGTGCGTATACACACCTTCAAATATAAGGCGTTCATGCTGATCTATTTTATGAACGACATGTTGGTAAGTTTCAATATCCTTCAATCCAATTCTACCCATGCCTGTATCTATTTTTACGTGCATCCATAAAGGTTTATCAGAATCATCATCTATTGATTCTATTGCATCATCTAACCATTGTTCTGATGGAACGGTTAATGCAACTCTATGTTGAACAGCTTTATTAATATCTTTAGTATTAATAACGCCGAGTACTAATATTTTGGCTTTAATTCCATGCATTCTTAATTCAATTGCTTCATCTAATGTGGCAACTGCAAAGAAGTCTACACCTTCATTCATTAAATATGTTGCAATTGGTACACTTCCTAATCCGTACCCATTTGCTTTAACGACTGCCATAATTTTCTTATTTGGATGAAGTCTTCCTACTGCTTGATAATTTTCTAGTATTGCCTTTAAATCGACGTTGATATAAGTTGGCCTATAATATTTTTCGGACAACAGCAAGGCACCTCCTCTTATAATATTTGTATTTTATCATATAGAAATCAATCTTGCTTAATATTTTCTATAATCACAATGGCTTCTGCATAATGTTTCGTGTGTGTAATGGAAGGATGAACACGATAGCCTTCACAAATGATTTCTGGTTTCCCATTTTCATCTGGTAAACAATTAATCGAGTGAAAACCGTACTTTTTACCGATCCCTGTACCCATAGCTTTGCTAAATGCTTCCTTCACAGCAAATCTTCCGGAAATGAATTCGATTTTTCTCGATTCTAATTTAATTTTGTTAAAAATATTTAATTCATCTTTTGTTAAAATTTTATTGACCATTTCTGGTCGTTTCGTATACCAATCTTGTATACGTTCTATTTCGACTAAATCTATGCCGACACCTTGAATCATCGTTAACACCTTCATTTTCACTGATTAAAAATCATTTTTCAATTCTATTTTGTATCGCGTGTTTAATACGGTTTGCCTTATCTTTATTTAAATATTGAATCATACGATTTCCTCCAGCTGTAGACAACGTAATATTAGCCAGGTTATACTTTCTCATTATGAATCCTTCATATAAATCAACATTTTGAATTCTACCCATAGGTATCGTTGTCTCTCTAATCATAAAAATACCTGATTTAATGTTTATTTCATCGTCATTTATTTCATATCTGAAATTTCGATACATATAATAAGGCTGGATGATTAAACCATATATAGCTATTACTACGATAAGCGCTACTGGAATAAGAAGAAACCATTTTGAAGCTGTCGTCCACCATAGATTAAAAATAACTGCCATAACGATTAATATGATGATAAGTATTGAAATTGTAATGAGCGATTCAATACGTTCAACTACCATTCCTTTTTTATCCATTCTATATCTAGGAAGCATCTATGTGACCTCCTTTATCTTTATACCATTTATAAATATTTAACGTATCTTGTTTATTGATAAATCTTAATCCTTTAGACAACATACCATTTCCATATGCTATTTGAATTGAGAAATGTGCAATATCTTTACGTTTAATAATTGGATTTTCATGTAATTCAAAAGTTAAAATCTTATTTCTATTCGCCCAAATTGTTGTATATTCAAACGGTGTTGCATTCAATATGACAATTGAGTCGTCATAAATTTTATATCCAGATTTCAACGTAATAATACTTGCGTAAAATAGCATAACCACGAATATCACTAATCCTATAATCCAAGTATAAGACCATAAATATATTTGGATAGGAACCACAATTAATAATAAAATTATTGTCGGGATCAACACTCTTCTACGAATACCTTGTTTAGGTAATCCTTTCTTTACTGAATGAAACTGAAACTGTGGAATAATGTCTTCAAGCAATTGATAAGCTTCTTTTTTCTTCATAAATGGCAAGATTGTCACAGTACCTACATCAGTATCTTCTCCATTTTCAAAATGTCCATCTGAAGTAATAATCGCTGATATTTTTGTGTATCCGATCACTCTTCTAAATATAGATTCTTCTTCTTTTAACGCTTGTATTCTTCTGATTGGAACGGTACGCTTTTGAACAGTTAACAAACCATATTTAACAGTTAAAAGTTCCTCATCAAATGTTAATTGATATTTATAATTTTTAATAAATACAATGAGTGATCCAATAATATAACTCAATATGATAAATACAAGCACAATTGAAATGATTACAAATGTTAAGTTAACAACTTGATTAATTAGTGGGCTAATATAATCTTCGATATCGATTATTTGTGTTACAAATCCAAGTAATGAGCCAAGTGCCGCAAATACAATTAAAATACCACCACTTGTAAAACTCATTTTCAATAAATCTTTAGTTGATAATCTAAAGAACACGACTTCTTCTTTCTCATTAATAATATCTTGTTGATCAGAATCAGACGATGTTCCATATTCCTCGCTTGAATCATCTTCGCTTTGCTCTTTATTTTTAATAGCAAATTTTCTTTCTTTTAAATATTTCGAAAGGCTATCACTTTGTGACTTCGTAATCGTATCTAATTCTATACCATCACTTGGTGTTTTAATACTTAAACTCACACCACCTAACAACTGATGTACAATATTTTGAGAAGTATCAACAGACTGAATCCTTTCAATATTTAACTCTTTACGATTTTTTGAAAAGACACCCCAAGTCATAATTAATTGATCATTCTCAATCCAATAACGTGTATTGTAAATCTTAATTGCTTTAAAAATACTACTTATAAGTGAAAAACCTAAAATAACAATTGGAAATGTAAGTTCCCAAATATTATCTAGCCCACGTGTTATGACAATAAACACAGCTATTATTAATGGAAATACATTTTCTTTTAGACTGGCTAAAAAGCCACTAACATAAGATATTGGATGTAATTTTTGAGGATCAAACATCATCAGTCACCTCTTTAACCTTAGTCATGATATTTAATCTCGTTTGGTCAGCTATCTCTCGGTTGACCATTGGCAACACTTCTAAATTACCTGCTGTTACAACAACGACAAAATAAATATTAAACAATCTTGAAATTGGTCCGTGCTTTATCGTTACATATTGGATTCTGTCATAAGGTTGTACAAATCGTTTTTGATAATAAAGCCCACTTTGCACTTCAATATACCGTTCTCCAATTTCAAACGATGTTCTTCTAAGTCTTATGATCGGACTAATAAATCCTATCGCTATAATCAACAGCGCAATCGGTGTCACAATATAAATGAGAAATGTCCACCAATCATATTTATGCCATAAAAATACAAATACACTGTACAAAACTAAGATAACTATGACATTTACAATATGATTTACATACTCATATTTTATAGACTGTTTTGGCATTTTGTGTTCGAGTATTGGTTTATACATATAATCTCCTCTATCGTTCAATTTACGTGTATTATATCATAAAAAAAGTGTGCGTAACCTTAGAGATTACACACACTTCTTGTTTAGTTTTTATTTTGAATGCTCAGCAAATGTTCTACCTGAGAATTGTTTTTTTGAACGTTGTTTGTTTGGTTTATTGTTTTTACCTTTGTTACGGTCAAATTGATTGTTCTTATCATTTCCGCGACGTTTGTTATTTTTACCATCAAATCTAGTTCTAGATTTACCACGTGAGTTACCACCACGGTTACCTTGTTTGCCTCTATGATTAGATTTTTTAGATAATGGTTTTTCAAATGTTAATTGAACTTCTGCATCGTTGTTAGAAGTGATTAACTCTTGTAATAATGCAGCAACTAATTTTTGGTCACCATATTCTTTAATTAATGATTCAGCAATTTTTTCGATGCGACCTTCGATTGGACTTTCTACCCAACCTTTAACTTTAGCTTTAACATCTGATTCTTTAGCTTTCATAACTTCACCTGGTGTTGGAGGACGTAAAGCACTCATTTGACGTTTATTAGCTTTTTCAATTTGACGAATATAATCCATTTCAATTGGATTTACAAATGTAACGGCAACACCTTGTTTACCTGCTCTACCTGTACGTCCAATACGGTGAGTATAACTTTCAGTATCTTGAGGGATATCAAAATTATAAACATGACTTACGCCAGAAATATCTAATCCACGGGCTGCAACATCTGTAGCTACTAAAATATCGATTTGATCATTTTTGAATTTTTTCAATACTTCTAAACGTTTAGCTTGAGTAATATCTCCGTGTAAACCTTCAGCACGATATCCTTTAGTAATTAACGCACTTGTTAATTCATCAACACGACGTTTCGTACGACCGAATACAATCGCTAATTCAGGATTTTGAACGTCTAATAAATTCGTAAATGTCTCGAATTTTTCTAATTCTTTAACGATTGTGTAGAATTCATCAATTTGTGGATCTGACAATTCGTTAGACATTGTTTTAACGATTTGTGGACTCTTCATGAATTTTTGAACTAATTCTTGAATAGCTTTTGGCATTGTTGCTGAGAATAGTAATGTTTGACGATTTTCAGATGGAAGTTTAGACATTATAAATCTCATATCATCTATAAAGCCCATGTTCATCATTTCATCTGCTTCATCTAAGATCAATGTAGAAATTGATTCTGTTTTTAATGTTCTTCTATTTAAGTGGTCAATCACACGTCCTGGTGTACCTACTACGATTTGTGGACCTTTTTTAAGTGATTTGATTTGTCTGTCTATTGGCATACCACCGAATACAGTTACGACACTTACGTTTTGTCCTTTGCTGAAATTACGTAATTGCTCTGCCACTTGGTTTGCTAATTCACGTGTTGGTGCAAGAATCAATGCTTGTACACCTTGTTTATCTGCTACTTTATCAATTAATGGAATACCAAATGCACCAGTTTTTCCTGTTCCAGTTTGTGCTTGTCCTAGCACGTCCGTACCTTTTAATGTATGTGGAATACTTTCGATTTGTATTGGTGTTGGTTCAGTAAATCCCATTTTGTCCAAAGCATTTAAGGTAGCTTCAGAAATACCTAATTCTTTAAATTTTTGCAAAATAATTCTCCTTTTATATAGTTAATTCTTCTCGTCTTTTTTATTCAACTTCTATATACTACCACCCTTTTACCAATAGCGCAATGCGATTAAATCGTCGTTTACATTTAATTTTCATAAACAAAAACACAAAAAAACTGCACTAAAAAGGGATTTAGTACAGTTTTACTTCTTTATTTATTTTTAAATATAAATTTTTCAACTTCATAAAAAACTTTATAATTAACTTTTGATAAACAAATTTCATGCGGTCCTTTATCAATTTCAACTAAACGTGCATGCTTAATTCTCTTCACTAATGTTCTAGATTTTTCAATTGGAACAAGACCATCTATAGTGCCGTGAATGATTAATGTTTTAGCTGATATTTGTTCTGGAACATAAAGTGCACTTTGCTGTAATTTTTTAAAAGCTACAAATGATTTATAGTTTATTTTGACTGTGCGTCTCACCATGAAATCAAGAATTTTCAAATCTGCATATCTCATATTATTGATAAATATATATGGTGATTTCACCAAGTATTGTATATTGATATTTTCAAAAGCTGGGGCAATTAACACTAATTGATCAGGTTGTTTAATTTTAGCTAACAAACCTGCAATAATGCCACCCATTGAAAATCCTATAACAATGACTTTATCTGATTTCTTCCTTAATGTCTCATATGATTGTTTCGCTCTTTCAAACCACATATCTTCATTTGTATCTTTAATCAATAAATTCAAGCCATGTCCTGGGTATTCCGGTGCTTCAAGTATAAAATCATAGCGACTACTCAAATATTCAATTAATGGTAATAACTCATAACGACCACCTGTATAACCATGTAAAAACAAGATACCTACTTTCATGTAAGTGCGTTAATAATCGTTTCGAGTGACATACCTCTAGAACCTTTAAACAAAGTGATAGAGTCTTCATTTAATTGATTTTTTAAATAGTCTGTGATTTCTTCTTTATCCTCAAAGTGATAAGTTTCAGTTATATATGCTTTCGCAATATTTGATATATGAGCCGCTTCTTCACCATATGTAATTAACGTTTGTATAGCTTTATGTTCTAAATAATAGCCAACTTGCTCATGCATCTCTTTACTCATTTCGCCTAATTCTAATACATCCGCAAGAATAAGTGTCTTATCCGTTTGTTCCATATTATGCAGTGTATCTATTGCTGCTTTCATACTCGTTGGACTTGCATTATATGCATCATTAATGAGTAAACCATATTGTTCAGTTTCAATTCTTTGCATACGCATATCGGTTAATACAAGATCATCTAATGAACTTTGAATAACGTCTTCCGTTACACCTAAATGTTTAGCAACTTGTATTGCATATGTTGCATTTTTAACATTGTGTTCACCTAATATATTTAAATGATAAATGAAATGACTATTATTCAAATGAAAGTTTATACCGTGACTTGATGATTGATTCGTTTTGATGATGACATCATTATCATTCGCTATCCCTACAGATAGTTTGTCATGTTGCAATTTAGATACGAAAGGTTTAAGTAATGGCTCATCTCCATCGTAAATAAATAGTCCATTCTCTTTAAGACCTTCTGTAATTTCAAATTTGGCTTTTGCAATACCTTCTCTAGAACCTAAATCTTGCATATGAGACTCACCAATATTCGTGATAATCGCAACATCAGGTTCTGCTAAATGAGTTAATTCACTAATTTCACCAAATCCACTCATACCCATTTCTAGAATGGATACTTCAGTATCTTCATCTAAGTCTAGTATCGTCAATGGGCAACCAATCTCATTATTATAATTTCCTTGTGTTTTCTTAACTTTAAATGATTTATTCAATACACATTCAACCATATCTTTAGTTGTCGTTTTCCCATTTGAACCGGTAATCGCAACAACTTTAGGGTTTACATATTTTAAATATGCTTTAGCTAAATTTTGTAATGCTGCTAATGTATTATCAACAAAAATAATGGGTCCTTCTGGCGGATTCGGAACATCTTTTTGCCAAAATGATGCACCTGCACCATCATCAAGTGTTTGACGTACAAATTTATGACCATCTACATTTTCACCTTTAAATGGTATAAACAAATTTGATTCAGCAATTTTTCTTGAGTCTATACATGTACCTTGAACAACGACATCAAGATATTCACCTTGAATGTCACAATCAATCCATTCTTTTATTTTACGTAAATTAATATTCATTCTATTTACCCTCAGTCAATTTTATATTTGATATTCTTCTTGTTATCGTATCGTTCAATAGCAAGTTCAATTAACTTAGTTATAAGTTCTGTATAGCTTAAGTTCATGTTCTCCCATAATAATGGATACATGCTATATTGTGTAAATCCTGGCATTGCATTTGTTTCATTAATATAAATTGTATTGTCTTCTGTTAAGAAGAAGTCTGCTCTTACTAATCCAGAACAATCTGTTGCTTTAAAAGCTTCAATAGCCATATTTCTTAAAGTTGTTGCTATTTCTTCATCTACATCAGCAGGTATTTGAAGTTTAACTTTGCCATCTTTATATTTAGATTTATAATCATAAAATTGTACATCTTTAACAACTTCACCTGGTAAAGTTGTTTCTGGATAATCATTACCTAATACAGCTACTTCAATTTCTCTTGCATCAACACCTTGTTCGATAACAAGTTTACGGTCAAATTGAAATGCTTCTTCAATACCAGAAATTAATTCTTCTTTATTAGTACATTTACTAATACCAACACTTGATCCTAAATTTGCTGGTTTAACGAAAACAGGATATTCAAGTTTATTTTGAATAAGCTCCACTATATTATGTTCATATTTCTCGTATTCACTCTTTAAGAAACTTACATATGGTAATTGAGGTAATCCTCTGTGAGCGAATAAATGTTTCATAACTAATTTATCCATTGAACTTGATGCTGCAAGCACACCATTACCAACATAAGGAATATCCAATACTTCAAATAAGCCTTGAATTGTACCGTCTTCTCCGTTAGGGCCGTGTAATAAAGGAAATACTGCACTATATGCGTTTCCATCATTACTCGCTTCTAATAATTTAGATATTGGTGTTAATGTTTCACTTGTTAATTTTAATTGTTCAACATCTTCGATTTTTCCATCAATAGATTGGTCTCTTTTAATCCAATTCCCATCATTTGTAATATAAATGATATCAATTATGTATTTAGATAGATCAACTGCATTGATCACATTTTGAGCCGTTAAAATTGATACATCGTGCTCTGCACTTTTCCCACCATATATAATGCAAATATTTTTTTTAGACATATATAAGCCTCCAAGTAGATTATTAGCCTATATTTTATCATGTTTTTAGCTATTGTTGCACGTATCAACATGACTATTTTAAAAATAACGCTTTTCTGAATAGCAAAATTGTATCACTTTATGTACAATCAAGTTATAATGAAAATTATGAAATTTAGTGTTAATTAAAGGAGTCTTTTAATGGAAACTTCTACTCGTACATTAAATAAATCGTTTCTAGAAAGAATAGATTGGCGATTAATCACGATTATTCTTATCCTATTTGGAACGAGTTGTTTAATAATCAATTCTGCAATGTCTGGCGGACAATATGAAACAAACTTTTTACTTAAACAAGTCTTGTACTATGTGCTTGGTTTTATTTTAGCCATTGCCTTAATGTTCATATCTCCAAAGACACTAAGAAAATATGTTTGGATTATATACATAATTGGAAACTTATCGTTAGTTGGACTATTAATCCTGCCTGAATCTAGCTTTACACCTATTATTAATGGTGCTAAAAGTTGGTATAGACTAGGACCTATCAGTATCCAACCATCTGAGTTTATGAAAATCATTTTAATTATTGCGCTAGCTAATGTTATCTATCAACATAATAGATTTACTTACAATAAATCATTATCAAGAGACTTTAATTTATTACTAAAAATTGGTTTAACTTCTTTAGTACCAATGTTATTAATACTTTTGCAAAATGATTTAGGAACAACACTTGTATTAATTGCGATTATACTTGGTATCGTTGTTGTTTCTGGCGTAACATGGAGAATACTCGCACCAGCATTCATCGCCTTATTCGGACTTGGTTCAAGTATCATTTTATTAATGATTTTTAAACCAAGTGTGATTGAGAAAGTTTCGGGTATTAAGACGTATCAATTAGGACGTATCAATTCTTGGCTAGATCCATATGCATATAGCTCAGGTGATGGATACCATTTAACAGAATCTTTAAAAGCAATTGGTTCTGGTCAAATATTTGGTAAAGGCTTAAATAACGGTGAAGTTTATATTCCTGAGAACCATACCGATTTTATATTTTCAATCATTGGTGAAGAATTTGGATTTATCGGAACTATGGCAGTACTAATTATTTTCTTAGCTTTATTCATACACTTAATTAGAATGGCTACTACGACAAGTCATCCGTTTAATGTTGTATTTATAATCGGATATTTATCATTCGTACTATTCCACGTTGTACAAAATATCGGTATGACAATTCAACTGCTACCTATCACGGGTATCCCATTACCATTTATAAGTTATGGTGGATCAGCTTTATGGTCATTAATGGCAGGTGTCGGTATATTACTATCCATCTATTACCACGAAAAAGATAAATTCACAGAATCTGGTCAAAAAGCCGACATATAAAAAAACCGCATCCTCAAATCGAGGATGCGGTTTTTTAGTTCACCTATTTATTTCAACTTGTTAGTTGCGACATTCGGCAAACTACGCATTATTTCTATTCGTGACTTAGTTTCTGTTATGTTTACGCCTAATGATGATAAAAGTTTGACCACATTCTTTACCTTTGACTTAGGTTGATTCATGGGTACCACCTCTTATTCAATTTAATTACCTTAAGTTCATTCTACTCTAAATTAAGTAGTTTGACTATAGTTCATTCGGCCTATATTGTTATTTTTTTGTTTAATTTGTTATTTTTTTATAATAATTATATGAATGATTTCTTAAACAACTTCATATCCAGCATCGAAAATAGCATTTTCGATATTATCGATACTAGCAGGATCTTCATAAATGACACGTACTTGATTATCATCAGGACTAGCGAAAACTTCTTTAACACCGATTAATTGACCAACTGATTCCTCAACTGCTTGTTTGCAATGCCCACAAGACATACCTTCAACATTAATAATTTGTTCTTTCATTTATAACACTCCTATATATTTAAATGATATTTTAATTGATGCCTTTTCATAATCATTATATGCATATGTTTTAGAAGGGTCAAATACAACCTTTTCAATTTTAATTTAAATGTATTATACTAGTTTAAAGATAAAGAAACGGAGGCATTGGTATGAACTACTTCTCATATTTTTCATTTGATTTTTCCATCATAGTATCAGTGCTACTTATTACAGCATTTATTCTGAATGTTGTGTTTGGATTTATTATCATATTCTTAGAACCAAGAGAAGCTGGTGCGATTTGGGCTTGGTTGTTAGTGCTTTTATTTGTTCCAATATTAGGATTTATACTTTACCTACTATTCGGGAGACAAATTCAAAGAAAGAGTATTTTCAACTTAGATGAACAAGATAAAATAGGTCTTGAACACATCATTAATGAGCAAATCAAAGCAATTGATGAAAATAATTTCGAAATTGATAAGCCTGAGATATCTAATTATAAGCATCTTATTCATATGTTGCTTTACAATAACTCAGCCTTCTTAACAACTGATAACAAAGTTGAAATGTTTACAGATGGACATGATAAATTCGATGCACTTATTGAAGATATTAGAAAAGCTGAGTCATATATCCATATTCAATATTATATCTTTAAGAAGGATAACTTAGGTAAAAAGATTTTATTTGAACTTGAAAAGAAACTTCAAGAAGGTTTAGAAGTTAAAATGTTATATGACGACATGGGATCTCGTAAATTAAATTTATCTTCATTCAAGAAATTTAGAGCACAAGGTGGAGAAGTTGCAAGTTTCTTCCCTTCTAAACTCCCACTCATTAACTTTAGAATGAACAACCGTAACCATAGAAAGATTGTTGTTATTGATGGAAAAGTTGGTTACGTAGGTGGCTTTAATGTCGGAGATGAATATTTAGGTTTAGATAAAAAATTTGGTTATTGGCGAGATACGCACTTAAGATTAGAAGGTGACTCAGTCAATGCGTTACAGCTTAGGTTTATGTTGGACTGGAACTCTCAATCTACGCGTGACAAGATGCGCTATGAATCTAAATACTTCCCTGATGTTGAGTCTGGTGGAAAAGTTGGTATTCAAATTGCATCAAGTGGTCCTGATGAAGAATGGGAACAAATTAAATATGGTTATTTAAAAATGATATCAGAAGCTAAAAAACATATTTACATACAAACACCTTATTTCATTCCAGATTTATCATTTTTAGACGCCATTAAGATTGCTGCCCTTTCAGGAGTAGATGTAAATGTAATGATTCCTAATAAGCCCGATCACCCATTTGTTTATTGGGCAACATTTGCCAATGTCGGCGAATTAATAAAAGCTGGCGTCAATGTTCATATTTATGAAAAAGGCTTTATACACACGAAGATGGTAGCCATAGACGATGAAGTTGTAAGTATTGGTACAGCAAACATGGATAATAGAAGCTTTGTTTTAAACTTCGAAGTTAATGCCTTTATTTACGACGATGAAATCGCTAAAAATTCACGCTTAGCTTATGAGAATGATATGACGCATTCCTCATTATTAACAGTTGAAAGATATGAAAACAGAAGCACGTGGATTAAATTAAAAGAAGGTATAGCAAGATTGCTATCACCATTATTGTAAATACTCAGCGGGTAGAAGAGACGATTGAAACTTTTCTACCTGTTTTTTTAAGGAGAAAGATATGAATAAAGAACAGATTATAAACGAAGCAGAATCATATGTTAGCACATTACACAAAAACGATACGACTGGTCATGACTTTGAGCATATTTTAAGAGTTAGACATCATGCTCTAGATATTGCGCAATTTGAGGAAGTGGATTTATTTGTAGTTGAATTAGCAAGTTTACTACACGATGCTGTCGATAAGAAATTATTTAAAGATGGTGACACAGCTTGGCAACAACTTTATCAATGGATGAAAGACACGGAGATAAGCGAACCGATTCAAACAGAGATTATCCATATTCTAAAGTATGTTAGTTATAATGGCGGTAAAAATGAAGGTAAACTTACAAGCTTAGCAGGAAAGATCGTCCAAGATGCAGATCGAATTGATGCAATTGGCGCTATAGGAATAGCTAGAACATTTCAATATGCTGGTCATTTTAAAGAACCTATGCATATCTCCACTCAACAACCGCGTAATTTAAACGATTTACAAGAGGATCAATATCATGATGAACCGAATACAGCAATTAATCATTTTTACGAGAAATTATTATTATTAAAAGATTTAATGAATACTAAACGAGGCAAACAAATCGCTGAAGAACGCCATCAATTTATGGAAAACTTTTTAAAACAATTTTATAAAGAATGGGATGTAACTAAAAAAACAAACTAATCACGATGATTAGTTTGTTTTTTTCATTTTATTTCTTTTTCTTCTTATTAGATACGAGTTTAGCTGGTTTCTTCTCTTTGTTAGCTTCTTGTTGATTTTTCTCATGTGCTTCAATGATTGGTTTCATTTCTTCTTCTACTTTGTTGTTATAGAAGACGTTACCTAACCATGTTTGAACAACTAAGAATGCACCACCGACTGCCCAGTATAAACCTAATGCAGATGCTGAAATGTATGACATCCAAATAATCATAATTGGAGAGATAAACATCATCATCCTCATCATATTTTTCTGTTCATCTGGAACATTCGCATACTTCATAGAAACAAATGCTTGTAATGCATAAATGATACCTGCAATGATTGTAATAATTAAATCAGGTTCAGTTAAATTAAACCATAAGAAATTCGGATATTCTGTAATTCCGCCTTCAGTAGGATATTTTAATACATAGAATAATCCCATGACGATTGGCATTTGTATAACGATTGGTAAACAACCCATGTTCATTGGATTAATACCATGTTTTTTGTATAATGCCATCATTTCTTGATTGGCTGCCATTTTTTCTTCTTGAGTACGAGCACGTTTAACTTTTTCTTGAATTGCTTCCATTTCAGGTTTAGCAAGTTTCATTTTTTCACGCATTAACTTTTGATTCTTATACGTCTTCATCATAAATGGGAATAACGCAAAACGAACAATTAATGTTATAACGATAATAGCTAGACCATAATCGTGATTCAAGTTTGTACCAAGCCAATGAATAACACTATCCATCGGTTTTACGAATGTATTATAAAAGAATCCATCCCTATTCTCAGGTTTAGAATAATCACAACCAGCTAGCACAACCATTACACCAAATAATAATGGCCATAAAGCTTTTTTCTTCATTTTTCCACCTCTATTGATATACTCACATAAAACTCATTCTATCATAGAATAGCGACAACATAAATCAATATATTAATTTTATCAAATATTTTTATACTGTTTATGAAAGCCCTTCACAGTTTGTTCAATATTTTGACTTTTCGTTATAGCAGAAATAACACTTACGCCATTTGCGCCCGCTTTAATGAGCGGTTGCACATCAACTTCAGTTATGCCACCGATTGCAACGATAGGAATATCTTTATTGATTTTTCTCATCTTCTCAATCAGTTGATATCCACCTTCTTCTCCTGCATCAGCTTTAGAATTTGTAGAATGTATAGGTCCCGTTCCAATATAATCGACTTCAGATATTTCAGAGTGATCATATTCAATTTTATTTGCAACACTCAAACCAATTATTTTATCTTTAAACTTATCTTTAAACTCAGATACATTTCGGTCATCTTGTCCAACATGAATACCATCTGCATTTAATTTAATTGCTAAATCTACATCATCATTGACGATAAATGGAACTTGATATTGTTTACACAACTCAAATAATGATTGCGCAAGTGCTTCTTTTTCTGATCCTTTTTTACTCTTCTCACCTTTTTCACGAAATTGAAACATCGTGATGCCTGCTTTTAAAGCTTCTTCAACAACACTTATAAGATTACCATCAGCAATATCTTGACTACCTGCTATAAAATATACTTTCAAAGTTTTTGGATCAAACATTTATTTCACTTCTTTCACGATCTTTTTCTCATTAACAAGTTCTTCAGTTATTACATTAAGTTGATCTATAAACGAAAATTGGAATGTACCAGGTAAATGTGCACCAGGTTGTTGATATGCCAACTCACTTGCGATATTGTATGTTGATAATGCTTCTTCTAATACATCAATAGTAATTGTTTTTTCATGAGATAAGAATGCAGCTATTACGCCACCTAATAAACAACCTCCACCAGTCACTTTTGTTAACATCTCACTACCATTGTGCAATTCGATGATTTTATTATTACACGCGATGACATCGACTTTTCCAGTTATGATAATTGGTAATTTTAATTGTTGATGCGCTTTTTTCGCAATTTTAATAGCATCAAGCGTAGCATCACTATCCGTACCTTTCATAATTGTGTCTTCCTCAATAAGTGCTAAAATTTCTGATGCATTACCTCTAATAATATCGACAACTTCATCATTTAATAATGTCGTACAAAAAGTCTTTCTTAATTGTGATGCACCAACTGCAACTGGATCAAGAACTACTGGAACACCATTTCCATGCATAATTTCAGCATATTTCTTCATATCATAGGCTTTATCAGTCGTAATCGTCCCTATATTAAGAAGAAATGCGCCAGCTGCTTTTGAGAATTCTTCTGCTTCTTCAGGTTCTTCACTCATTGCAGGACTTGCACCTAATGAAATTAAACCATTAGCTGTAAAGTTTTTAACGACATCATTTGTATAACAAACGATTAATGGACTATTTTCTCTAATATTTGTTAATTTACTCATAATCTAATCCCTCTATCTTTTGGTATGCAAAGTGGTTTACTGGACCTCTACCTTTGCCTATTTCAGGTGTATATTGAATAGCTAACGTAATAAATCGTTTAGCTACTTCTACCGCTTCCTCAATTGAATGACCTTTAGCTAACTCTGCTGTTATCACTGCACTAAATGTACAACCTGTTCCATGTGTATGTTTCGTACTAAATCTTTCACTTTTCCAGCTTTTCACGCCATTCTCAGTAAATAAATAGTCGATTGCATCACCTTCCAGATGTCCACCTTTTATAACAACACCTTTAGATCCAATTTCATTTAAGAAAAATGCACCAGCTTTATTAATTTCTTCTTCAGTTTGAATTTTAAATCCAGTAATATCTTCTGCTTCTGGAATATTAGGTGTAACAACTGTAGCTAATGGTAGTAATATTTCTTTAAGTTTCCCTTTCCCTTCATCATCCATTAGCGCATCACCACTTTTAGCAACCATTACTGGGTCAATAACATATGGCTTACCTGATTGTTCAATAAATGGTTTAATCGTTTGCATCATTTCTTCTGATGCAATCATGCCTGTTTTAATAGCATGTGGTACCTCGTCATCAAAAACACTTTTTAATTGGCTTTCAATAACTTCAACAGGTAAATGGTAAACATCTTGTACACCTAAACTATTTTGTGAAACGATACTTGTAGCAACTGCCATTCCATAAACGCCTGATGCATGAAATGATTTTAAGTCCGCCATAATACCCGCTCCACCACTTGGGTCCGTTCCAGCAATTGTTAATGCTATATTCGGTTTTTTCATTGTAATCCACCTCAAATTTATATTTATAATTCTATTATTCATAACTTCATAAAAAATGACCTCTTTCATAAGAAAGAGGTCAATTAATAGTTGTAAAAACGTTCATCGACCACTTTCCTACGTTGGCATTATCCAAATCAGGTGTTAAGGGACTGAATTAATTCATCTCAGCCAAATGGCGCCCCTAGCAGTCACTCATATATTCAGTTTACTTAAGATTATCAAATAGACGTATTGTGGTCAAATTAAAAAATCGCCTAGGATATTTCCTAGACGATTGGATTAATTAATTTATAACCACTTTAGATTAAAGTGTATGGCTTACCACCATCCGTTAGCTTGACGGAAAGCAATAGCAGCTGATTCTGAACCGTAACGACTTTTAGCGTAGTTTAACATACCTTTAGTTTGTGTAGATACTGATCCAGTACCCCAAGATTCTTTAGTTTGACCAAGACCTTGGTAACCATTTGGACTTACTGCATTTGGATTACCACTTGATTCTGGTAATACAATCGCATTCCACATAGCTTCTGAACCACCAGCAGCTAAGAATTGAGCTTTAGTAGATCCACCAGTGCTAGCTGTTGAAGTTTGAGTAGTTCTAACTTTTTGAGCTGGTGCTTGGTATGATTGTTGAGCTGGCGCTTTATATGTTTGTTGAGCTGGCGCTTTGTATGATTGAACAGGCGCTTGGTAGCTTTGTTGTTGAGCTGGAGCTGCAACTTGTTCTTGTGTTTGTTGAACTGGCGCTTGTTGTGCTACAGGCGCTTTAGCTGGCTCAGCTGATTGAGCTGGAGCTTGTAATGATAAAGTTTGTCCAACAATGATTAGATCTGAAGATAAGTTGTTCCATGCTTTTAATTGAGATACAGTTACATCGTATTTAGATGCAATTTTACCTAAAGTATCTCCTGATACTACAGTGTATTCTGTAGTTGATTCTGAACTTTTCTCGTTAACCTTGATTACTTGGTTAGGGAAGATTAAGTTAGATTTTAAACCATTTTCTGCTTTGATAGCACTTACTGAAGTACCGTATTGTTGTGAAATACTACCTAAAGTATCACCAGATTTTACTGTATGTGTTGCTGCATCGGCTGTAGCTGTTACCCCTGTAGTAACTGCAACTGCCGCAGTTGAAACTGCTAATAATTTTTTCATGATTGAATGTTTCCTCCTGTAAGGTTTTCACTTTTTATATGATTTTTACTGTTTAAACTATACCACTTATTTTTATGTCATAGGTTACAGGTATATGAAAAAATTACAGCTAATATTACAGTTAGATTACGCTAATTTTCAGACAATATTCTGAATATTAACGAACAAAATACCTAAACAAAGGGATTTATAAAGATTGAACAAAATTAATTATCAGACAATTTGTCATATTCATGTAATTTTTTAAACAATTACTTGTAATTATGTATACTTGCTGCCCTACAGCAAGACAGCAAGTCTCGGAATTTAGAATCAAGAATATTTATTTTCGGAAGTATTTCTATAAACAGTTTTATTGAAGTTTAATGCTATGAGGTTGTTGTTTTTGATGCATTCGGATCAAGGGTTTGTTGTTTAGCTTCATCAATAACGTCAACGACATTATGATAATCTCTATATAACTTATCATCTAAATTGTTTGCACCATTCTCTTTAGCTAATGCTTCAGCTCGTAATTTTTCTTTTGCTACTTTAGATGAAAGGTCACTAGCATAACTTTCAGCACTTTCACTAATTAATTCACTCATTTCCTCTTTCGTTTGAGGAATCGTTGATTTACTTGATGCAGGCATATTTAAGAATTTGATCGTTTCACAAATAATTTCTGTTATATAATGTTTCTTATCATCTTTAACATATGCTCTTGATTGAATTTGTCCAGTTAATGCAACAAGTTGCCCTTTCTTTGTATACTCATGAATATTATTTGCAAGTTTACCAAATGCTTTACATACAATAAAATCAACAGCAATCGTGCCATCTTTAGTCTTATATCCACGTTCAACAGCTAAACAAAATGTAGAAATGATGATTTCACCTTTCTTATAATATGCAGGGTCCTTAGTTAAACGTCCAACTAATACAGATTTATTTAACATATTCTCACCTCCTTATACTTATAATATAATGAGTCAATTTTTTCAGTCAAAGTCCGATAAATCATAAAATAAACACTTATTCTTCACTTTATTTTATGATTATTGTTATTTCATGCAAAAGTGCTTTATAATAGATAACAAAGTTAAACATTCGTAGATTTAACGATAAGGGGGATGTTTATGAAAACATTTAAAGCCGTACGCTTTCAAATTGTAGACGATGAACAAATTACAGAATATGAATTATTAGATGGTATCATTATTAATAAAGAAAATAGTGGTACAGGATGGCTACTAGAGATCTTAATTTCAGATATCCATTATGAACAAATGAAAGAATATCACGATAACCAAACCTTACTTGATACACGTGTCGTAATAACTAGACCGTCAAACGACCCAGCATTATTTGATGCAACCATCAAATACATTGAACAACTAGAAGATAAAATATCAGTCGTATTTGAATGTCATATCTATACATTACGACAAGTATATGCAGAACGATTACTAGAGCAACTCATAGATGAAGGCTTATCAGGAGATGAGCTTAAAACTTCATTTAATAGATTGATGCAATCTAAACCGAAATTAAAAGACGAAAAAAGCAATATATAAATAAAAATCTAGGACAGTTTGTGGTCCTAGATTTTTTATTACATGTATATTTAGGTGTTTTACTTCCATTATTCTGAATTCTGCTAATTAGAACTCTGTAACTACCACTATTCTGAATTCTGCTAATTAGATGGGCGCTCATTTACGGACATTTCTCGGAATTCTGTCCCTAACAAAATCAAATCATATATTAGCCGAAAAAAAAGAGAAAACAGCTGCCTGTTTTCTCTTTTTTATTTATTGATCTACAATAGCAAAGCTAATTTCACAACTACATGCAACTTCTCCATCTACTGTTGCTTTTGCTGTTCCTTTTCCTATTGGACCTTTTATTTTGTTTATTTCTACTTCAAGTCTTAAAGTGTCACCTGGTGTAACTTGTTTTTTGAATCGACATTTATCAATTCCTGCAAACATTGCTAGTTTACCTTGGTTTTCTTCTAAGCGTAACATTGCAACTGCACCTGTTTGTGCTAATGCTTCTACAATTAATACGCCTGGCATTACGGCATAATCAGGAAAATGTCCTTGGAAAAATGGTTCGTTACCTGCTACTTGTTTAATACCTACACAACGTTTACCGTCTTCTAATTCTACTATTCTATCTAATAATAAAAATGGGTAACGGTGAGGTATAATTTTTTTAATTTCGTTAAAGTCATAAATAGTTTCCATTATGAGCTCCTTCCAGTTAAATCAAAGATGTGTTGCCAAGTTTCGGGATTAAACACCCCAAATGGATTATGAAGTATACCGTATCCAATCATAGTTCCAACAATAAATAATAAAATCATTAATACTAATAATATAAGTAATTTAATCCATAATGGAATGACACGATGCTCTACTTCCACTCCTTGAATTGTTTCTACTCTATTTCTTTGAAGTTTCTCTTTAACAGATTGATAAGTTGACTTTCTTTTTTTATCGTCAGATCTTGATGATTGTGTTTCAGCCATACTAAACCCTCGCTTTATCGTTTAACTTGCCATTATCATTGATGCGTTCAACGTCTGCACCTAATGCTTTAAGTTTACCATGAAAATCAACATAACCTCTATCTAAATGTTTAAGTTCTGTTACGTTTGTATATCCATCAGACACAAGTCCAGCAAGAATCAATGATGCACCTGCTCTTAAGTCTGTAGCTTTTACATCTGCACCTTGTAATTTACTGTTACCAGTAATCATTGCACTTCTACCATTAATGAAAATATCTGCATTCATACGTTTGAATTCTTCTACATGCATAAATCTATTTTCAAATACTGTTTCAGTTACTTTACTCGTACCATTTGCTGTTAATAATAAAGCCATTATTTGAGATTGCATGTCTGTAGGGAATCCTGGATGTGGCATTGTTTTAACATCAATTGCTTTAATTTCACCAGGTACTTGAATATTTAATCCATCTTCGATATCAGTAATTTGAACACCAGCTTCTTCTAATTTAGACACTAAGCTTGTCATATGTTCTCTAATTGCACCAATAACATTTACATTTCCTCTAGTAATCGCTGCTGCAATCATAAATGTACCAGCTTCAATTCTATCTGGAATAATAGCATGTTCTGCACCGTGTAATTGATTAACACCAGTAATTCTAATTGTATCTGTGCCAGCACCGTGTACTTGTGCACCCATTTCATTTAGATAGTTAGCTAAATCTACAATTTCTGGTTCTCTTGCAACGTTTTGAATTTCAGTTTTTCCTTCTGCAAGTACTGCTGCCATCATAATATTTTGAGTAGCGCCTACACTTGGGAAATCTAAATAAATTTTAGCTCCTTTTAAGCCATTAGGTGTTGTTGCTTCAATAAATCCGTTATGTAGTTCAATTTCTGCACCTAAAGCTTCGAATCCTTTTAAATGTTGCTCAATCGGTCTTGAACCAATTGCGCAACCACCAGGTAAAGCGACCCTAGCATGACCTTCTCTAGCTAATAAAGGACCCATAACTAAGATACTTGCTCTCATCTTACTTACATATTCATATGGAGCTTCGATTTTTAGTGTATTTGATGCATCTATTTTTACAGTGTTATGATCTGCATCATATTCTATATCTGCATTTAAATGCGTAAGTACTGTGTTAATTGTATCTACATCACTTAATTTAGGTACATTCGTTAATACACTTTGACCAACACTTGGTAAAAGTGTAGCTGTTAATATTGGTAATACTGCGTTTTTTGCCCCTTCGACTACAACTGTGCCATTAAGACTTGCTCCGCCTTTCACGACGATTTTATCCATATAATTATCCTCCAAAAAACTTCACTTTTATTTATTTTACAAATGTATATATTTATTTAATACACATTTTTCTTGATTCATAAACATCACCAAAATATTATACTACTTTTTTGTTCTTTTTTCATATATTTATGTAATTTTTTCTTATTATTAGAATAGCAATCTTAATTGTAGCGAATATTGGAGTATATCTAAAATAAAACGACTTACAGCCGTACCTAATAGTATAGATAAAATGATAAGAAATGTTTGTGCTTGCGCAATATGATTTTTCTTAAAAATTTGTTCTAATCGTACGCCTTGGAGTGCCCAGAATGCCAAGCATACACAAATGACATGTAGTAAAAGTCCGATAATACCTAATTGACCATAATATTCCATATTAACAACTCCTTCTAAAAAATATAAGGGAGCGGGACAGAAATCTAATTTAGATAAAAAGATTTCGTCGTCCCGCCCCGGCAAGGATGACTAGAGTTGAAAAAAGCTTGGTACAAGCGCATTTTCAATTCAGACATCTACTGCCAAGATACTAAAAGAGTCTGAGACATTACATTATGTCCCAGACTCTTTTATTTTATCTAAATTTAGCCACTTCAATTCGATTAATTGCACGATGAAGTGCACGTTCAGCACGTCTAAAGTCTACTTCATCACGATTCATTTTCAATCGTTCTTCAGCACGTTCTTTAGAATTAATCGCACGGTCTTTATCTATTTCATCGGCAGTTTCAGCCGCTTGAACTAGAACTGTAACTTTATTAGTTCTTACTTCAACAAATCCTTCGGAAACAGCTAAATACTCCGTACCACTTGCTTTGTTTACTTTAACGTATCCTGTTTTCAAAGCTGCAACAGTTGGAATATGTCCAGCCATTACACCCATTTCACCAGTTTCAGTATGTAAAACAACAAGTTCTACTTCTTTTGCTGAGTAAACAGATCCATTAGGAGTGACAACATCTAAGGTAAATGTATTCATTTTCCATTCCTCCTAATTATTATTAGACCTCTACACCCATGTTTTTAGCATTTTCAAGAACTGCTTCAATACCACCGACTAAACGGAAAGCATCTTCTGGGATATGGTCATATTGTCCTTCTAGAATAGCTTTGAAATCTTGTACAGTTTGACTAACTGGTACGTATGAACCTTTTTGACCAGTAAATTGTTCAGCTACATGGAAGTTTTGTGATAAGAAGAATTGAATACGACGAGCACGTTCAACTGTTTTCTTATCTTCATCAGATAATTCATCCATACCAAGTATGGCAATGATATCTTGTAACTCTCTATATTTTTGTAATGTTTGTTGTACACGACGCGCAACATCATAGTGTTCATCTCCAACAATTTCTGGAGTTAAGGCACGTGATGTTGAAGCTAATGGGTCAACGGCTGGATAAATACCCATTTCCGTTAATTTACGTTCCAAGTTAGTAGTAGCATCTAAGTGAGCGAAAGCTGTTGCTGGCGCTGGGTCAGTATAGTCATCGGCAGGTACGAATACTGCTTGGATAGATGTAACTGATCCTTTATTTGTAGATGTAATACGTTCTTGTAATTGTCCCATTTCAGTAGCAAGTGTTGGTTGGTAACCAACGGCAGATGGCATACGGCCTAATAATGCTGATACCTCTGAACCTGCTTGTGTAAAACGGAAGATGTTATCGATGAACAATAACACGTCTTGTCCTTGTTCATCACGGAAGTATTCTGCCATTGTTAAACCAGAAAGTGCAACTCTAGCACGCGCACCAGGTGGCTCGTTCATTTGACCGAATACCATCGCTGTTTTCTTAATAACACCTGAATCACTCATTTCATAGTATAAGTCATTTCCTTCACGTGTACGTTCACCTACACCTGCGAATACTGAAATACCACCATGTTCTTGTGCGATGTTATTGATTAATTCTTGAATAAGTACTGTTTTACCTACTCCGGCACCACCGAATAAACCGATTTTACCACCTTTAATGTAAGGTGCTAATAAGTCTACTACTTTAATACCAGTTTCAAGAATTTCTACTTTAGTAGATAAATCTTCGAATTTAGGTGCTAAACGGTGAATTGGATCACGACGAACGCTATCATCAATTTCTTCACCTAAATCAATTTTTTCGCCTAATACATTGAAAACACGACCTAATGTAGCATCACCAACAGGTACTGAAATAGGTCTTCCTGTATCAGTAACTTCTTGTCCACGTTTAACACCATCAGTTGATGCCATTGCTATAGAACGTACAACATCATCACCAAGGTGTAATGCAACTTCTAATGCTAAATCAAAGCTTGATCCATCTGGACGTTCAACTTTAAGTGTTAAAGCATTATTAAGTTCTGGCAATTCACCGTGTGGGAAGCGTACATCAATAACTGGCCCTGTAATTTGCGTTACTCGGCCTAATCCCATGTAAATTCCTCCTAATCATTATTCGAGTGCAGCTGCTCCGCCTACAATCTCAGTAATTTGTTGAGTAATTGCAGCTTGACGAGCTCTGTTATATTGTAATGATAAATCATCAATTAATTCTGAAGCGTTATCTGTCGCATTCTTCATAGCTGTCATTCTTGAAGCATGTTCACTAGCTTTTCCATCTAGTAATGCACCATATATTAAACTAATCGCATACTGCGGTAAGATAACTTTTAAAATCGTTTCTTTATCTGGTTCAAATTCATAACCAGCCATCATACTAGAACCTTTTCCAGTATCTTCATCAGATAATGGTAAGATTTTTTTAGATTTAACTTGTTGTTCAAGCACACTTACGAAATGACTGTAGTAAATTGTTAACTCATCATAAAATTCTTCATTAAACAAGTCTACAGCTTTTTCAGTTAAAGCTTGTACATTTTTAAATGTTGGTTGGTCAGGTAAACCTACATACTCTTCAATGATGTTATATCCTCTAGCTTTGAAGAAGTCTCGGCCTACTCGTCCGACAACAATAATGCCGTATTCGTCACTATTGTTGTTATGTTTTTCTTTAATATCGTTAACGACATTTTTCAAAATGTTAGCACTATATGGTCCTGCAAGTCCTTTATCACAAGTAATAACTAAGTAACCAGAACGTTTTACAGGTCTTGTTTTAAGCATTGGATGATTAACATCTGTACTCTTAGAAGCAATAGCTGTTACAGCATCTTGAATCTTATCCATATATGGTTGAAATGCTTTCGTATTCTCTTCTGCTTTACGCAATTTAGAGTTTGAAACCATATTCATTGCTTTTGTAATTTGACTAGTCTTTTGAGTAGAAGTAATTCTACCTTTGATTTCTCTTAGTGAAGCCACAATTTCACCACCTTTTATTTAAAGCTTAATATTACTCTACATGAGATTTATTAAATACTTTTTTGAATGCATCGATTGCTGAAACAAATTTATCATCAGATGGTAATTGTTTTGTTTCACGAATTTCTTTAAAGAGATCACTTGCATTTGCATCAATCCAATTTAAGAATTCATCTTCGAATCGCGTAATATCTTCAACTGGAATATCATCTAAATGACCTTTAGTTAAAGCATATAAAATAACAACTTGACGATCTACAGTCAATGGTTTGTTTTGATCTTGTTTAAGTACTTCTACTGTACGTTTACCACGTTCTAATTTAGCTTTCGTAGCTTGGTCTAAATCTGAACCAAATTGAGCAAATGATTCTAACTCACGGTATGATGCTAAATCTAGACGTAAAGTACCTGCTACTTTTTTCATCGCTTTAATTTGAGCTGAACCACCAACACGTGATACAGATAAACCAGCGTTGATTGCAGGTCTTACACCAGAGAAGAATAAATCTGATTGTAAGAATATTTGTCCGTCAGTAATTGAGATAACGTTTGTTGGAACGTATGCTGAGATATCCCCCGCTTGAGTTTCAACAAATGGTAATGCAGTAATAGATCCGCCACCTAAGTCATCATTTAATTTAGCAGCACGTTCTAATAAACGACTGTGTAAGTAGAATACGTCACCTGGGTATGCTTCACGACCTGGCGGACGACGAAGTAATAATGATAACTCACGGTAAGCTGCTGCTTGTTTTGTTAAATCATCATAAACGATTAATACATGTTTACCGTTAAACATGAATTCTTCTGCCATACTTACACCCGCATAAGGTGCAATGTATAATAATGGCGCTGGTTGAGCTGCTGACGCAGATACAACGATTGTATAATCTAAAGCACCATGTCTACGTAAAGTTTCTACCGCTGTACGAACTGTAGATTCTTTTTGACCAATCGCAACGTAGATACAAATCATATCTTCGTCTTTTTGGTTAAGAATTGTATCAATCGCAACTGTTGTTTTACCAGTTTGACGGTCACCGATGATTAACTCACGTTGTCCACGTCCAATAGGTACTAATGCATCAATCGCTTTAATACCAGTTTGTAATGGTTCATCAACTGATTTACGATCCATAACACCTGTTGCAGGTGATTCTACAGGACGAGTCTTAGATGTATTGATTGGACCTTGTCCATCCAATGGTTGACCTAATGGATTTACAACACGACCAATTAATTCTTCTCCTACAGGTACTTCCATAATACGACCAGTTCTTTTAACTTCGTCGCCTTCTTTAATACCTTCTGCAGGTCCTAAAATTACGATACCTACATTATTTTCTTCTAAGTTTTGTGCTAACCCTAAAACGCCAGTATGGAACTCTAATAGTTCGCCAGCCATAACGTCATTTAAACCATGAGCTAATGCAATACCATCGCCGACTTGGATAACTGTACCAACATCGGTAACTGACATTTCTGACTCATAGTTTTCAATTTGAGAGCGTAATAAAGCACTGATTTCTTCAGCTTTAATGGCCATCTATGTCACTCCTTAATATTATTTCATTTGTTGAAATGATTTTGCTAATTGATTTAAGTCATTCTGAATGGAACCATCGTATACTTTTGTACCTATGGAAACACGAATACCACCAATTAATGAATCATTAACTTGATTTTCTAAAATAAGTTTTTTCAAACCTGTTCTTTTAATAAATGCTTTACCAATTTCGTCTAATTCTTCATTAGATAATGGATACACAGATTCAACTTTCATTAAATCTTGGCTATGTACCTGATTGTATATTTTGCTAAAATCTTTATGAATTTCTGGAATTAGTGACAATTTACTGTTATTAGCAAGTAGGTATAATGTGTTTAACAAAGGTTTAGAAGCACCTTTAAATACATTGTCAACAAATTGTTGTCTGTCGTTTTTTGCTAATTTAGGATTGTTATCAATTGCTTTTAAATCACTAATTTGTTCTTTAACACTTTCTGCTACTTGAGTAAGTTCATCTAAGACGCTGTCTGTTAAATCTTGCGCTTTAGCTACATCATATAAGGCTTGGGCATATTTCTGACTAATATTCGCCATTATTTATCCCCTGCCTCTTTAATGTATTTTTCAACAAGGTCTTTTTGATCTTGTTCAGAGATTTCTTTATTGATTACTTTAGAAGCAATTAATACAGAAAGTTCTGAAACTCTATTATTAATATCTGCAATAGCTCTTTGTTTCTCTTGTTGAATTTCTGCTTGAGCTGATTGTACTAAGCCATTTGCTTTAACATTTGCATCATTAATAATTTGCTCTTGTTGTACTTTAGCTTGATGTTTTGCATCATCAAGAATTGTTTGTACTTCTTCTTGAGTTTTTCTTAATAGATTTCTATTTTCTTCTTCTAATTTCTTAGCGTTTACTTTTGCTTCATGAGCATCATCTATATCTTTATTAATAGCGTTCTCACGCTCATCCATAATTGATTTTAATGGTCCCCAAGCAAACTTTTTTAATAAGGCAAGCAGGATAATAAATGTGATCAATGTAAATAAGACTGTTCCCCATTCGACACCGCCACCTGCTGCTCCTAAAACTAATACGTTTTGATCCACTGCCAACTACACTCCTTTCACTGCAATTAAAGATGAATAACATCTCATAAATGAATGGCGAAATCCTTTTTAGATAGACTCCGCCTGTTCTAAAAATATTTTAGCTTATCGATTCATTACCATGAATGCTACTACTACTGCAATGATAGGAAGGGCTTCAACTAAACCAACACCGATAAACATGATTGTCATTAATGGACCACGTGCTTCTGGTTGACGTGCAACACCTTCTACTGTTCTTGATACGATAAGACCGTTACCGATACCTGCTCCTAATGCTGCTAAACCAATCGCGATTGCTGCTGCTAATACACCTAAACTCATTATAATTTTCCTCCTAGAAATAAAAATATTAATTGTTTTTTTAAATTATATATTAATGATCGTCTGCCACTTTATGGGACATATAAACCATTGATAACATTACGAATATGTAAGCCTGAATTGAACCAATGAATATTGAGAATCCTTGCCATACTATCGCTGGTAAAACTGCTCCGAACGCGCCTAAAACGCCTCCAGCTGCTAATGTTGCTAATAATCCAAGTAATACTTCACCTGCGAATATATTACCGTATAAACGTAAACCAAGCGTTAATGTTGAAGCAAATTCTTCAACAATTTTGAATGGCACCATAAATGCTACTGGTTGTACAAATGATTTCAAGTACGCGCCAGTACCACGCATTTTAACACCATAGTAATGTGTTAAAAGAACCATCAATGTTGCTAACGTTAATGTAACTGTTGGATCTGCTGTAGGTGATTTCCACCATAATGTATGTCCTACAACAATTGAGAACGGTAAACCTAACATATTTGATACAAATATGAAGAATATAAGTGTAACCGCCAAGAAGTGAAATCTTCCTCCGTCTTTCCATGCCATATTGCTTTGGATAATACCTTTTACAAAGTCAAATACCCATTCAATAAAGTTCTGTTTACCAGTAGGTCTAATTTTTAGATTCCTTGTACAGACGACAGCTATTACAAATACGATAACTGCAGAAACTAACAACATTAACATACTTGAAAGATTGAATACTAAATCAAATCCTCCCAAATTGATGGACCACATAGGTGATTCGTGTTCCATATCTTCACCTCTTTTCACAATTTTAATTATTTAATCGAGACTTTTCAGTGATTTAAACATAATTAATACATACGCTATCATCAAACCAAATAAAATCCCGATAATATCAACGATTAGTGGATATTTAAGCCAAAAACAGCAAGCAACGATTGTCACAAGATATCTGACCCAGTTTCCTGTTGATAATTGTAATGATTCAGCATTTTTAGCTCGATTGAGGTAAACTTCCCATGAAAACAAGTTAACAGCTGATGCTATTGTTCCAATAATAAGTCCTAAAATGAACTCATGTTTCAAGAAGAAATACACTACAACTAGAATAATAATAAAGAAAATAAAATACTGTAAATAAGACTTAAAAAAGCCCTTTATATCAAACATTCAGCTGAAACTCCTTAGATAAGTGGCATATCTTTGAAAACCGTTTCATCACACAATTTTCATGATAATATAGTGGACTTATAGTGTCAATGCTATGACAAAAATAGAAAACAAATTTTTGTCATTTTTTTGTCACAGAATTGACACAAACCACCACTTTAATTATTTTGTTCTAAATGGTTCCGGTGCTTCTTTTAGAATATCAAAATAATATTTAATATTTTCACATATTCTCTTAGAAGCGAGACCATCCCCATAAGGGTTTTGAGCGATACTCATTTTTTCATATAATGATTGATCATTTAGTAAAGCTTTAGTTTCGTTATAGATGTTCTCTTCTTCGACACCTACAAGTTTCAATGTTCCAGCTTCAACGCCTTCAGGTCTCTCAGTCGTATCTCTTAAGACAAGTACTGGTTTACCTAATGAAGGTGCTTCCTCTTGAACACCACCTGAATCTGTTAAGATCAAGTGAGAATTAGCTGCAAAGTTATGGAAATCTATGACTTCTAAAGGTTCAATCAATTCTATACGATCATGATTACTCAATATTTGGTTAGCAATTTCTCTAACCTTAGGATTTTTGTGCATTGGATATACGACAACAACATCTTCATGCTCCTCAACAATTTGTCTCACAGCTTTAAAAATGTTCTCCATCGGTTTACCAATGTTTTCACGTCTATGCGCAGTTAATAGCACGATGCGTTTACCTTCGTGACGTTTAATAATTTCACTTTCATAATCGTCAGTTACAGTAGTTGATAACGCATCTATAGCTGTATTACCTGTCACAACAATAGATTCGTCTTTTTTATTTTCTTGAAGTAAATTATGTTTAGACTGATCAGTTGGTGAGAAGTGTAAATCAGCAAGGACCCCCGTCATTTGTCGATTCATTTCTTCTGGGAATGGAGAATATTTATTCCAAGTTCTTAACCCTGCTTCTACATGACCGATTGCAACTTCATTGTAGAATGCTGCTAAACTGCCTGCAAAAGTAGTTGTTGTATCTCCATGTACCAATATCATATCTGGCTTAGCTTCTTGAATAACACTTTCAAGACCACCTAGTACTCTTGATGTTACTTCTGAAAGTGTTTGCCCTTGTTTCATAATATTCAAATCATAATCTGGTGTAATATCAAATGTTTCTAGAACTGAATCTAGCATTTCTCTATGTTGTGCTGTTACAACAACAATTGGTTGTAACTCCGGATCATTTTTTAATTCTAAAACTAAAGGTGCCATTTTAATAGCTTCAGGTCGCGTACCAAATATCGTCATAATTTTCTTCATTGTAATAAAATCCTCCTATTATCTATTTAGTGCCAAATAATCGATCACCTGCATCACCTAAACCAGGTGTAATGTATGCATGGTCATCTAATTTTTCGTCTAATGCAGCAATATAAATATCTACGTCTTCATGTGCTTCTTGTAATGCTTTAACCCCTTCAGGTGCAGCAATTAAGCCCATAAAACGTATTTTATTTGCTCCACGATTCTTTAATGATTGAATCGCTTCGATTGCTGATGCACCTGTAGCAAGCATAGGATCTACTACAATAATTTCTCTTTCTTCAATATCTTGTGGTAATTTCACAAAATATTCTACCGCTTCTAAAGTTTCTGGATCACGATATAACCCTACATGCCCTACTCTAGCAGCTGGAACGAGTTTCATAATACCATCTGTCATTCCAAGGCCAGCACGTAAAATAGGAATAAGTGCTAATTTCTTACCAGATAATCTTTGAGCATTCATTTTAGTCACGGGTGTTTCGATTTCAACATCTTGTGTTTCAAAATCTCTCGTAACTTCATACGCCATAAGCATACCGACTTCATCGACAAGCTCTCTAAACTCTTTAGTGCCAGTTTTACGATCACGAATATAACTCAACTTATGCTGAATTAATGGATGATCAAAAACGTGTACTTTACCCATAAGTCTAGCCTCCAATAAATATTTATTTGTTGTAAAGTGGAAACTTAGAAGTTAGTGATAATACGCGTTCATGTGCTTCTTTTAACGTTTGTTCATCTTCTGGATTTTTAAGCACAAGTGCTATTATTCTACCTACTTCTTCAATTGCTTCCTCATCAAATCCACGAGATGTAACTGCTGGTGTACCTAAACGAATACCACTTGTTACGAAAGGTTTTTCTTGATCAAATGGAATTGTGTTCTTGTTACATGTAATACCAACTTCATCTAAAGCATTCTCAGCTAATTTACCAGTAATGCCAAGAGAACCTTTAACATCTACACAGATAAGGTGATTATCAGTACCGCCTGATACAATTCTTAAACCTTCGTCTTCTAGAGTTGCTGCTAATTTCTGAGCATTCTTAATTACTTGTTTTTGATATTCCTTAAATTCTGGTTGTAATGCTTCACCAAATGAAACTGCCTTACCAGCGATAACATGCATTAATGGACCACCTTGAATACCAGGGAAAATTGTTTTATCAATTTCTTTAGCATATTCTTCTTTACAGAAAATCATACCGCCTCTCGGTCCTCTTAATGTTTTGTGTGTTGTCGTTGTTACAAAGTCAGCATAATCAACAGGGTTCTGATGTAAACCTGCTGCTACTAAACCAGCGATATGAGCCATATCAACCATTAATTTAGCGCCAACTTCATCTGCTATTTCTTTGAATTTCTTAAAATCAATTTGTCTTGGATAAGCTGAAGCACCTGCTACGATTAATTTAGGTTGCGCTTCTTTTGCAACTCTCAAGATTTCTTCATAGTCAATTTGTTCATTTTCTTCAGAAACACCATACTCTACAAAGTTATATAACTTACCACTGAAGTTAACTTTTGCTCCATGAGTTAAATGTCCACCATGACTTAAGTTCATTCCAAGTACAGTATCACCCGGTTCTAAAGCTACAAAATATACAGCCATATTTGCTTGTGATCCTGAATGAGGTTGTACATTTACGTGTTCTCCACCGAAAAGTTGTTTAGCTCTATCTCGCGCTAAATCTTCAACGATATCAACGTATTCACAGCCACCATAATAACGACGACCTGGGTAACCTTCTGCATATTTGTTAGTTAATACAGAACCTTGTGCTTCCATTACTGTTTCAGAAACAAAGTTCTCTGATGCTATAAGTTCGATATTATTATTTTGTCTATCAAACTCTTTTTCCATTGCTTTGAAAAGTTCTTCGTCTTGCTTTTTAATTAATGACATGTACAATCCCTCACTTTTAAGAATTTAATACTTTGCTCTTTCGCCGCCTATTAATTTAGGACGACTCTTAGCTATTGTAACAATAGCTTCTCCAATGCGCTTAGCTTCAATTGATACAGGTACTGCGACGTGCTTTAAATGCATACCAATTAGCGTTTGACCAATATCAATACCTTTATCGCATTGAATATGTTCAACAACTATTGGGTCTGTCATATGTTGGTATGCATAAGTTGACAAACTACCTCCAGCATTGGCTTGTGGCACAACAGAAACTTCAGTCATTGTATAAGGATCAAATATTTCTCGCTCGATTGTTATTGCACGGTTAATATGTTCGCAACCTTGAAACGCAAAGTGAACACCTGTCTCTTTATGTATAAAATCAAGACTTTCATAAATAACCTTAGCGACATCAATCGAACCATCTGAACCTATATTTGAACCTTTAACTTCTGATGTTGAACACCCAATGATGCATAGTTCTTGATTGTTAAAGAAATCAATAGACTTCAGTTCATTCAACAATTGTTTTAAATCTTCTTTCATGAACAACCGCCTTCAATCTTGTCTATACGTCTTTGGTGCCTACCGCCTTCGAACTCATTTGTCAACCAAGTCTTGACGATGAGAAGTGCTAAACCTTCACCTATAACACGTTGGCCCATTGCTAATACATTAGAATCGTTATGTTGTCTCGTCACTTCAGCAGTAAAAACATCATGCACAAGTGCACAACGAATCCCCTTTACTTTATTTGAAGCGATAGACATACCAATTCCAGTTCCACAAATCAAAATTCCTTTATCAAACGTTCCATCAGCAACACTTTCAGATACTGGTCTTGCATAATCTGGATAATCTACCGACTCACCTTTATGTGTACCAAAATCTTTATATTCAATGTTCATTTCATCAAGTAATTGTTTGATTGCTTCTTTGTATTCATAGCCACCATGGTCTGCTGCAATAGCTACTTTCATCTTCCCACCTCCCAATTTGTTTATACTATAATATTATAACTTATTTTTTATGTCTGTTATAGCAATTCTGCAAATTATTTGAATTCTTAATTACTTTGTAATAAATCTTCAATTAGTGCTCTCAATTCTTCGTAAGTATTTTGATAAATGATTTGGGACTGTCCAAAGGGATCTGAGACATCTCCTTTTTCGCCTCTTACGTATTGTTTTATTGAATGAATGTTGTGATGTGTATATTGCGATTCTAGAATCATTTTATGAGATTCTGTCATAGTTAAGATAATATCAGCATCTAAATCTTGCTCAGAAAATTGTTTAGCAGTATCAGGTATCGGCAAATCATTTTTAAAGATGATATCCATTGATTGTGGAGATATTGGTGTACCATCAAAAGCTGAAATCCCTCTAGATTGAATATTATATTCAGGTTTAATATCTTTGGCTATCGCTTCAGCCAATGGACTTCTACAAGTATTTCCTGTACATACAAAAACTATTTTCACAATTCATCTTCTCCTTTAATATTGTGACCACTCGCTTTATCAATTCTGTTCATTAATGCGATGGTATCGTCATTTCTTTCGTAGCCACTTATATAAATTTCATCAATATTTGTAAGCTGATCTGCTATTCGCAAAGCATCATACAAATCGTGATGCGCACCTTTAATATCTGAAACATCTCTACCAAGCGGTATAAAAGTCATTTGTTCTGAGATTAATGGCTCAATACTTTTAGGACCTATTACTGCTATCTTTTTAGAAATATCATCAGACAAACTCATTTGTTTTGTAATACCACCTTCTATTAATGTTACAGGTTGCGTGGGTGCATAATGTTTATATTTCATACCTGGCGCAATTGGTTTTTCCAGATCTAACTTTTCGTTAATAATACTGTTTGGCAACACTTTATTAATCATCTCTATTGTTATTGAACCAGGTCGTGCAATTTTAAATGGATAACTCGTACAATCTATTACAGTACTTTCTATACCTTCATCAATATCTTCTGCTTGAATGATGCCATATATTCTTCCATCCAAGTCATGTTTAACATGTTCAAATTTAGTTGGTGAAGGTCGTCCACTTATATTTGCACTTGGTGCTGCAATCGGTAAATTGGTTAATTGTAGAACTGCTCTACCGACATGATGACTTGGCATGCGAACAGCTACAGACTGCAATCCACCCGTAACACGATCACTTAAAATTCCTGACTTATAAGGCACAATAAAAGAAATGGGTCCTGGCCAAAAAGCATCCATTAAAATTTCAGTTTCTTTAGATATATTTTGGGTGAAGTCATTTAATTGAGATTTATCATGTATATGTACAATAAGCGGATTATCAGACGGTCTACCTTTTGCTACATATATTTCTTTAACTGCTTCTTCATCTTTTGCATTAGCACCTAATCCATATACCGTTTCAGTTGGTAAAGCAATCAATTTATTTTGATGATATCCTGCAATAATCTCATCGATTTGTGGATAACTTTGTAAGTTATGAACATACTTACGCACATCCCAAACATTTGTTTCCAATGCATTTCTTCCCTTCTTTAAAGCATTTATTGTATTAAAACAAAAGTTATCCACACAACGTGGATAACTCCCGTTAAATGTGCATAACTTCTATTGATTATTCCAATTAAATTGTATCATACGATTGTTTTGATTTATATCTTGAATGATTTTTACATCTTCAACATTCAAATGGTTTTCAATAAAGTCTTTTAATAGCTCACCTTGCAAATGGCCAATTTCAAAAATGACGATTCCATTATCCAACATAACGTGTTCTAAATTTAGAATAATATCTTTATATATCGCCAAGCCATCATCTTCAGCAAATAAAGCCAAATGTGGTTCATAATTTAAGACAGTATCAGACATTTCTTTTTGTTCTTCATTCGAAATATAAGGTGGATTTGAGACGAGTACATCCACTTTAATATTTTCATTAATCAATGGTTCTAAAGATTTACCCTTTAGAAATTCTATCGGTGCTTCAAGTGTTGATGCATTTGTTTTGGCAATTGATAGTGCTTCTTCACTAATATCAGTCGCGATAACAGATAAATCAGGTCGCTCTTTTTTCAGCGTGATCGCAATAGCACCTGTACCTGTTCCTATGTCACATACGACTACTTGCTTGTTCTGAATCATTTGTAATGTTTGATAGACAAGTTCTTCTGTTTCTGGTCTAGGTATTAATACATGTTGGTTCACTTTGAACTTTCTACCATAAAATTCTGCGAAACCTGCAATATATTGTACGGGCTCACCTTCATACATACGTTCTCTACTATTTAAATAAGCATCCAAAATATTAGAAGGTACATCTTGATTTAAATTCATGGCAATTTGCGTTCTAGACATACCCGAAATATCCTCTAATAACCAATCAGCACGAGAGGTTTCAAACCCTCGTGCTGATAATCCATCATAAGTTTCATTTAGTAACTGTTGAAAATTATAATTGGCCATTATTCAATTCTTCCAATTTTTCCGTTTGTTCATGCAACGTTAATGCATCGATAATTTCGTCAACTTTACCTTCCATAATTTGATCTAACTTCTGTAAAGTTAATCCTATACGATGGTCAGTTACTCTGTTTTGAGGATAGTTATACGTTCTAATTCTTTCTGAACGATCTCCTGTACCAACAGCTGACTTTCTTTTTTCAGCATATTTAGCATTTTCTTCTTGAACCATCATATCGTAAACTCTGGCTTTCAATACTTTAAATGCTTTTTCACGGTTCTTAATTTGAGATTTTTCAGATGATGTCGCAACAATACCAGTTGGTAAATGTGTAATACGTACAGCTGAGTCTGTAGTATTGACGTGCTGACCACCGGACCCACTAGAACGGTATGTTTCGATTTTTAAATCTTCAGATCTAATATCAATTTCAACATCTTCAGCTTCAGGTAATACTGCAACTGTTGCTGTAGAAGTATGAATACGTCCACCTGATTCAGTTTCTGGTACACGTTGTACACGGTGTGCGCCATTTTCATATTTAAGTTTACTGAATGCACCGTTTCCTTGAATAGAAAAGCTGACTTCTTTATAGCCACCATGGTCACTAATATTCTCTTCAACAACGTCAATTTTGTAGCCATGTGCTTCAGCAAATCTTGAATACATTCTGAATAAATCGCCTGCGAAAATAGCCGCTTCATCTCCACCTGCTGCGCCACGAATTTCCATAATAACGTTCTTATCATCGTTAGGGTCTTTAGGAATAAGTAGGAATTTTAATTCAGATTCTAATTCAGGTACACGTTTAGTAAGACTATTAATTTCTTCTTTCAACATATCTTGTTCTTCTTTATCTGTTGTTTCGTTTAACATTAATTTAGCATCTTCAATATCACCTTTAACAGATTTATAAGTTCTATATACATCAACTGTCTTTTGTAAGTCAGATTGTTCTTTTGAATATTTTCTTAGCTTGTCTGTATCCGAAACGACATCTGGATCACTAAGTAATTCATTTAATTGTTCATATCTATTTTCAACAATTTCTAATTGATCAAACATTTATATCACTCCTTATTTCAGTTCTAATTATATGATGATCTCTACATCTTGGTTCATAACTTTCGTCTGCCCCAACTAATATAATCGGGTCATCAATATGTGCTGGTTCACCATTTATAAGTCTTTGCGTTCGACTTGATGGAGATCCACATACTGCACATACCGCTTGTAATTTCGTAACAATTTCCGCAACTGCCATCATTTCAGGCATTGGTTCGAATGGCACACCTTTAAAGTCCATATCTAATCCAGCTACAACAACTCGATAGCCTTCTTCTGCTAACTTTTGTGCTACGCTTACGATTTCATTATCAAAAAATTGGACTTCATCTATTCCAATAATATCGATGCCTTGTAAATCATATTTTAATATTTGACTAGAATGTTCTATGCTGATTGCATCAAGTTGATTTCCATTATGAGATACTACAGCTTCTTCACTATATCGATTATCAATAGATGGCTTAAATACTTTTACATTTTGTTTCGCATATAAACCTCTTCTCAGACGTCTTATAAGCTCTTCTGACTTACCACTAAACATACTTCCGCAAATACATTCTATCCATCCGGAATGGTAATTTTCGTACATATTACTTATCCACCTTTTTCAACATAATCGCTTAATTATATCATATTATTTTTACTTATTTATTAATTTTTACAAAAAAAAGCACCCTTTATAAAAGGATGCTTGATTCGCTTCATAATTAGTTGTTTGATTTGAAACCAAATTTTTTGTTGAAGCGTTCCACACGACCATCCGCAGATGCGAATTTTTGACGTCCTGTATAGAATGGATGTGAATCTGAAGAGATATCTAAACGGATAACTGGGTATTCGTTTCCATCTTCCCATTCCATAGTTTCATTTGAAGTACGTGTTGAACCACTTAAGAATTTGAAGTCTGTAGTTGTATCTAAAAAGATAACTTTATTATACTCTGGATGAATTCCTTGTTTCATTTTTTTCAGCTCCTTTGCCCTGAACCATCTGGAACAGAGTTTATTTGTGACTTATTCACTCAATACTTACATATTATATATGTTGAAGAATTAAAATGCAACCTTAAATTTATATAATCGGTTTACCAGTCTTGGCACTATCGACCATAGATTTTCTTAAAACTTCAAAGAATTCTTCGTTAGAATTCGTGCGTTTTAACTTTCTAATAAATCTTTCAGAGAAATCATTTGAATCAGTAAATAAATTACGTAACTGCCAAATCATTTCAAGTTCTTCTTTATCTAATAGCAATTCTTCTTTACGTGTTGAACTTCTTCTAATATCAATTGCAGGGAACACTCTCTTCTCAGACAATTTACGATCTAAATGAAGTTCCATATTACCTGTACCTTTAAATTCTTCATAAATCATATCGTCCATACGAGAACCTGTTTCAACTAATGCAGTCGCTAAAATTGTTAAACTGCCACCCGCTTCAATATTTCTAGCAGCTCCGAAGAAATGTTTAGGTCTATGAAGGGACGCTGGATCTAAACCACCAGATAATGTTCTACCACTTGGTGGCACAACTAAGTTATATGCTCTTGCTAATCTTGTTAATGAATCCATTAATATAATTACGTCTTCACCAATTTCAACAAGACGTTTAGCTCTTTCTAGTAATAATTCAGCCACTTTAACATGATGTTCTGGCGGCTCATCGAATGTTGAGTTAACAACTTCAGCTTGTTCAACAGAACGTTCAATATCCGTTACTTCTTCTGGACGTTCCCCAATTAATAATACAAATAATTTCGCTTTTGGTTGGTTAATTGCGATAGCATTAGCAATTTCTTTAAGTAATGATGTCTTACCAGCTTTAGGTGGCGCTACAATCATTCCACGTTGTCCTAGACCTATTGGCGTAATTAAATCCATAATTCTAGTTGAATAATTTTTACTTGTAGTTTCTAATTGGATACGTTGTTGTGGGTATAGAGGGGTTAACGCTTGAAAGTGTGGTCTTTTTTTAACTTCTTCTGCATTTTGATCATTTACAAAGTCAACTTGTAACAATCCGTAATACTTTTCGTTTTCTTTAGGTTTTCTAACTTTACCAGTTACTTTGTCACCTTTTTTAATCTCAAAGCGTCTAATTTGGCTAGCAGATATATAAATATCTTTTTCGCCTTTAGAATAGTTAACGGTACGTAAAAAGCCATAACCATCAGGTTGAATATCATCTAAGATACCTTCCATATAATAGTTGCCGTCTTTTTCCATTTGAGCTTCCATGATTGCTAAGACAAGTTCTTTTTTATTTAATTTACTATAATTTGTTATTCTCAGTTCTTTTGCCTTTGATGTTAATTCTTTAGTTGTATAGTTCTTGTATAATTCGTGAAACGATTCATACTGAGGACTTGTTCTAACTCTTTCAGCCATTTTTATGACACCCATTTCTTAAAAATCTCATTCATTTTTATCAGATTTATAATCTGCCTTTAAACTATAGCATTTTTTTATGAAGATGACAAAATAAGTTATATATAAATTATGTTAAAATATTTCACTTTTTTAAACAATAATAACCATCATACAAAAAGACTGAAACACCGAAATGTTCCAGTCTCAAAAATATATTATATTTTGTAATTTTACTATTCTTTAAAATAACCAGGAATTGCTTTAATTTCTAAGAATTCTTCAATTCCATAGTCGCCCCATTCTCTACCAATACCTGATTGTTTATAACCACCGAATGGTAAATTAGGTTTTCTACCTGCATCATTAATTTCCACAGTACCTGCTTCTAATGCTTTAGCAACTTCTCTTACACGTTCTAAATCTTTACCATATACATATGCTGCTAAACCATAAATTGTATCATTAGCAATTTCAATTGCTTCATCTAAGTCTTTATAAGTAATAATTGTACCTACTGGACCGAATATTTCTTCTTGAGCAATTGTCATATCATTTGTTACATCAGTAAATAATGTTGGTTTAACGAAGTAACCTTTTTCAAGGCCGTCTGGTTTACCAACACCACCATGTAATAATGTTGCACCTTCATCGATACCTTTTTGAATATAGCTTTGAACTGTATCAAATTGTTTTTTAGATACAACTGGACCAGCATCTTGGCCAGCTTCTCTAGGATTACCAACTTTAACATTTTCAATTGCTTTTTTAGCTGCTGCGATAAATTCATCTTTAATACTTTCTGGTACTAATGTACGTGTACCTGCAGTACAAACTTGACCAGTATTTTGTACGAATTTAGCAACTGCACCTTTAGCTGCTTCTTCGATATCAACGTCATCTAAGACTACTAATGGTGATTTACCACCTAGCTCTAATGATACTTTTTTGAAGTCTTTAGCTGAGTTTTCCATGATTTTTCTACCAGTTGGACCTGAACCCGTAAATGACATCATACGTACATCAGGATGTGAACTTAATGGATCACCAACACTTTGGCCATCACCATTTACTAAGTTAAACACACCTTTAGGCACGCCAGCTTTTTCAAATATTTCAGCTAAAATAATCGCAGCAAATGGTGTTTCTTCAGATGGTTTTAAGACTACAGGTGAACCTGCAGCAAATGCACCAGCTAATTTTAATGATGTTTGGTTAGTTGGGAAGTTCCATGGCGTTACTAATCCAGAAACACCGATAGCTTCTTTAATAACTAAATCATCACCACGACGTTCTTCAAATTGAATTGAATCGATCGCTTTACTTGCTTCTCTAAAATGATTTAAGCCCATTTGAAAATGAACAGATTCTGATTTTTCAATTGGTGAGCCAAGCTCATCCGTCATAACATCTATTAAATCTTTTTTTCTATTTTCGTATTCATCTGCAATTCTTTCTAGTAAAGCTTTTCTTTCTTCTAAAGAAGTATTTCTAAATTTCACGTACACTTTTTTAGCGGCAGCTACAGCGTCATCAACATCTTGTTTGTTACCTGCAGCGATTTTACCCATTACTTCTTCTGTAGCAGGGTTTATAACATCTAATGTTTGTCCACTATGACTTTCAACCCATTCGCCATTTATATATTGCTTGATATCTTGTCTCATGAATTATCTACTCCTTTATATATGTTACATTGGTTATTATAGTATGGATGATAGTCATAATTAAAATAATCTGTTTGGGAATTGAATAATTTAAATTTTAAACAAATAAAATACCCGCCAACGAAATGAGTTTAATCGCATTGACGGGTACTTTATAATATTCAATTCGTTTAGGAATGATTTTCTTGCAATTCCACATTTTTTTGTGCCCACTCTTCTAATGGTACAAGCGCTTGTGCTAATTCGTATCCTTTAGTTGTTAAATGATATTCAACTGATAGAGGCGTTGTTGTAACAACTTTCTTCTCAACTAATCCCCAATCACTTAATTCAGTTAATTTAAGAGATAATGCTCTAGGTGTAATACGTCTTAAGTCTCTTTTCATATCAGAAAAATGAGCCGAACGTTCATCACAACGTGACAAATAATTAAGTATTAAACCATTCCAACTGCGTCCTATTACTTTAAAAGTTTCTTCCAAATAAGGACATACTTCCATGTTACTCACCTCTTTAACTTCTATATTGCCATTATACTACACTTTATATACAAAGTATATATTTTATACTTGTTATACGGTTTCAGTCCAAATATCAGCACCGAGTGCTTTTAATTTTTCAACAATACCGCTATATCCTCTATAAATATGCTTAACATTGTAAACAGTTGTGACACCTTCAGAGATTAAACCAGCAATTAATAAAGATGCACCTGCTCTTAAATCACTTGCTGCTACACTTGCGCCTGTCAATTTAGATGGGTAATAAATAGCTGTGCCGTTTTCTAAATTCACATTAGCACCCATTCTAATCAATTCATCAACATGTTTAAATCTTGCTGGATAAATCGTTTCTGTTATTTTACTTTGACCATTTGCTTTTAATAATAAAGGTGTAAATGGTTGTTGTAAATCTGTTGCAAATCCAGGATAAACAGCAGTTTGTATATCAACTGGTTTATATTCATCTTTACCTTTAATGACAACTGAATCTTCACCTAAATCGATTTCAGTACCCATTTCTCTTAATTTAGCGATTAATGGTTCTAAATGTAATGGAATGATATTTTCGATGTACACTTCTTCACCCATGGCTGCTGCTGCACACATGTATGTACCTGCTTCTATTCTATCAGGAATAATTGTATGTTTTGTACCGTGCAAGGATTCTACACCTTCAATTTTCAATGTATCTGTACCTGCACCTCTAATTTTAGCGCCCATATTATTTAATAATGTCGCAACATCAACAATTTCTGGTTCTTTCGCTGCGTTTTCTATTACTGTTTTACCTTTTGCTAAAGAAGCTGCCAACATTATATTGATCGTTGCACCAACACTCACAACATCCATAAATATTTTAGCGCCAACTAATTCTTCAGCAATTAAATACATTGCACCTTGTTCGTTTGTTACTTTTGCACCGAGTGCTTCAAAACCTTTAATATGTTGGTCAATTGGTCTAGGGCCTAAAGGACAACCACCTGGTAAACCAATCACACATTTTTTAAAACGTCCGAGCATAGCACCCATCATATAATAAGATGCTCTTAAAGATTGTACTTTATTGTTAGGTAAAGGTAGATTCACTGCATCGCTTGAATCAACGACAAGCTGATCACCATTTAATTCTGTTTTTATATTTAAATCACCAAGTAGGCTCATTAAAGTTTTGACATCTGAAATATCTGGTAGTCCATCTAATGTCACAACATCATTCGCCATTAAACTTGCTGGAATAAGTGCAACCGCACTATTTTTAGCACCGCTTATTTGCACTTTACCATTTAATTTTTTGCCACCATTTATTTTTATAACTTCTTGAGACATATGTTTACTCCTTTACTTCATCGTCTTAGAGAATGCATACTCTCTCAACATGAATAGATAATTATTTCCATTATATACTATTCAATAAGATAAACGCAAAAACATAAAAAGTAAATAGAAATAACATAATTTACTACAAAAGAAGTATCAAATTTTAAATTTTTGTCATTAAAATTAATTGAATAAACGGATTGAATAAATATTCAATTTTTCTCCAAAAACAGAAAAAACTACTACAAGCACGATGCTTGTAGTAGTTTGAATTTAATTAAATTAAGCTTGGTTAGAAGTACCAAATTCTTGGATTTTACCTTTAACTGTTGCTTTAATTGCTTCACGAGCAGGTCCTAAATATTTACGTGGATCGTAAACTTCGCTGTCGTTGTTTAACACTTCACGAACTGCTTTAGCAGATGCGATTTGGTTTTCAGTGTTAACGTTGATTTTAGCTGTACCGTAAGTAATAGCTTTTTTGATATCGTGAGTTGGGATACCAGTACCACCGTGTAATACTAATGGTAAACCAGTTGAAGCACCGATTTCTTCCATTTCTTTGAAACCTAAGTTTGGTTCACCTTTGTAAGGTCCGTGCACTGAACCTAATGCAGGTGCTAAAGTATCAATACCGGTTCTTTCAACTAATTCTTGACATTCTTTAGGATCAGCATAGATAACGCCTTCTGCAACTACGTCATCTTCTTGTCCACCAACAGTTCCTAATTCAGCTTCAACAGAAACACCGTTAGCATGAGCATATTCAACTACTTTAGAAGTAATTTCGATGTTTTCTTCGAATGGGTGGTGAGATGCATCGATCATTACTGAAGTGAATCCAGCATCGATAGCTTCTTTACATTTTTCGAAACTTGAACCGTGGTCAAGGTGAATAGCAACTGGAATTGTAATGTTGTAATCTTCAATTAAACCTTCAACGATTTTAACGACAGTTTTGAAACCACCGATATAACGTCCAGCTCCTTCAGATACACCAAGGATAACAGGAGCATTTTCTTCTTGTGAAGCTTGAAGAATAGCTTGTGTAAATTCTAAGTTATTGATGTTGTATTGACCAACAGCATAACCATTTTCTTTTGCTTTAATTAACATTTCTTTCATTGAAACTAAAGGCATTGAGTTTCCTCCTAATGTGCAAGGCACGAATTATTTACAAAATTATTATATCAAACTTTGTGAACATATGCACCTTTTGAAAGCCCTATCCTAAATGTTTTCTTACAATTTTCATAACTTCTTCAATTGTAAACGGCTTCATTAGCACGCCTGTAATATTTCCTTTTTTTAAAACTTCTAACTCGGTAGTTGATTGAAATGCTGAAATGATATAAACTGGTATATTTTTATCAGATTTTCTAATTTCAGCAAACACTTCTTCCCCAGAAATTCCAGGCATTCTTTTATCTATAAAAATCAGTTTATAAGTATTTTTATGAAATAATTCAATGCCATCCGCTCCATTTTTAGCAGTATCTACATTAAAATGATTTAATTCCATAATTTCTTTTAATAATTGTCTAATATTCTTTTCATCATCTATAATAAGTACATCCATTGAAGATACCCCACATTTTCTATAAAATAAATTTAATGACGTTAATAAGGAGAATACAAATTGCTTAAAATATTTAATACACAATTAAACGGCATATTTAGTAAAATAGATGCCCAAATTGAAGAAATTGAAATTGCATCACAACTGCTTATGCAAGCAGCAAACGGTGAAGGCAAAATACGCATTAAAACTTTCGACGAAATCAATTATTTTCAAGCATTTATGACTGTCAGTAACGAAAGCTTACCACATTCAGAAACACTCAATACTTTAGATGAAATCAAAAAGATCGACTCAACTGACCGTGTATTATTAGCCGGAACTTCCTTTACTGAAGAACTCAACGAATGGATTACAAAATTAAACGAATATGATATAGATTTTGTCGTAATAGCTAATAAAGATAAAGACAATAAAACACATGAAGCACTTATGCATTATATTGACTTATCAACACCAAGAGCAATCGTTCCAACCGCTGATTACAGTAAAATTATTACCCCACATCTTATGGCTTTAAATTATATATATTATATCATGTTTGCTGAAATGCACGAGATTACACAAGATTTAAATGAAGAAATCTAGTAATAGCTAAATAGGTTGTGATAATGGGAGTAGTTGGATAATTTTTGAATAACGGGGCTCTTAGTTACAATTCGACAGAGTTTTGTAATTAACGCGCCTGTTATAAACAAGTTTGGCTGAAAGTGTTCACAACGTACCCTTTATAAACAAGTTTACCCAAAAGTGTTCACAACACACTCGTTACGAACAAGTTTACCCAAAAATGTTCACAACGCAGCACTTAATATCCCACACACATATATTCATACAAAAAAGTGCCCTCTATCTTAAATACTTGAAAAAGTATTAGGATAAAGGGCGCTTTATATATATTATTTATTTTGAATACTTGCTTCTACAAATCCTCTGAATAATTTTTGTGGACGTGTTGGTCTAGATAAGAATTCTGGATGGAATTGACATGCTACAAACCATGGGTGATTTTCTAATTCTACGATTTCTACTAATCTACCATCTGGGCTTGTTCCTGAGAATTTCATACCTTTTTCTTCTAATCTTTCGCGATATTCATTATTAAATTCATAACGGTGACGGTGTCTTTCGTCTACTTCTAATTCACCATAGACTTTATGTGCAATTGTACCTTCTTCAATTTTACATGGGTAAACACCTAATCTTAATGTTCCGCCTAAATCTTCGATGTCTTTTTGTTCTGGTAATAAATCGATAATTGGGTATGGTGTGTTTGGATCTAATTCAGCTGAATGTGCATCGTTTAATCCAACTACGTTTCTAGCAAATTCTACTGTTGCTAATTGCATACCTAAACAAATACCTAAGTATGGTACGTTATTTTCACGTGCATATTGAATTGCTAATATCTTACCTTCTACACCTCTATCTCCGAATCCACCAGGTACTAAAATACCATCTACATCTGCAAGTTCTTTTTGATAGTTTGTTTCGTTTAATTTTTCAGAGTCAATCCATTTAATTTCAACATCTGATTTAAAATCATAACCAGCATGTTTTAATGCTTCTGCAACTGATAAGTATGCATCTTGTAAACTAACATATTTACCTACTAAACCAATTTTCACTGAACCTTCTAAATTACGAACAGTGTCTAATAATTGGTTCCACTCTGTTAATTCCGCTTCTGGTGCAGCTTCTAAGTCTAATCTTTCAATGACGATATCATCCATATGTTGTTCTTTTAATGCTAATGGAATTTGATATAACGTATCAGCATCTCTACATTCAATGACTGCACGTTTGTTAATATCACAGAATAATGCAATTTTATCTCTTAAATCTTGAGTCATTTCATATTCAGTACGTACCACAATTAAATCTGGTTGAATACCTAAACCTCTTAATTCTTTAACACTATGTTGTGTTGGTTTAGTCTTCATTTCACCAGCAGCTTTAATGTATGGAAGTAACGTACAATGGATGTACATAACGTTTTCACGACCAAGATCACTCTTGATTTGTCTAATTGCTTCTATAAATGGTAAAGATTCAATATCACCAGTTGTACCACCAATTTCAGTAATGACAACATCAGCATTTGTACTTTCGCCAGCCATTAATAATCTTGATTTAATTTCATTTGTAATATGTGGAATAACTTGGACAGTACCACCTAAGAAATCGCCACGTCTTTCTTTTTTAAGTACGTGAGAATAAACTTTACCTGCTGTTACATTTGAATATTTATTAAGATTAATATCAATAAATCTTTCATAATGTCCTAAATCTAAGTCTGTTTCTGCTCCATCTTCAGTTACAAAAACTTCACCATGTTGATATGGACTCATTGTACCTGGATCAACATTTAAGTATGGGTCAAATTTTTGAATCGTTACATTTAATCCTCTATTTTTAAGTAATCTCCCTAGTGATGCTGCTGTAATACCTTTACCAAGAGACGATACTACGCCACCTGTTACGAATATGAACTTTGTCATGTTTGTACCTCCATTTATTTTTTAAAAAATAAAAAACGCTCCCACTTACATTGTTAAAAATGTAAGGAGGGAGCGCTATATTTATACGATTGTCCTATTTAAAGGAGCCCAAATAAAATATTACCATCTTTTAAAGAAAAGTCAATTAAAATTCGTCTTCTTCGTCTTCCTCATCTTCGTCTTCTTCATCTACAACAAGACCAGCTTCATCTAATTCATCTTCTACTTCTTCATCTTCAGGGTCTTCAGGATCATTTAAACCTTCTTCATCATCTTGATCAATTGTAATATCAAGTTCTTTAGTTTTGTCTTCTTCCCCTAATAATGAAATTTCTGAATCAGCTTCATCGTCTTCATCTAGAACATTGAATTTTTGAATTGTTGGTGCGATTTTTTCTTCGATATCGTCAACTGAATACCAGTCACGAAGTCCCCAAATATTCTCACCCACACTTAAGAAGCGTCCATCAGTATTTAAGTCCGTATAAAATTGTAAAATACGATTCTCAATTTCTGAATCAGTGTAATTACCTAAGCTTTTGAATTCGTCTATCATATCATATAAGTTTGTTTCTTTACCGTTCTCTGTTAATAAAATATAAGCCATTTCGATAAATGAATGCTCATCTACCATTTCTTTTGTGAAATCTTTTAATTTCATGCTTTACTCTTCCTTTCAACAATCGAACTATTGTCGCACATTAATATTTATAATCATAACAGTTTACGATTATAATTGACAAGATGATTTTTAGCAAATGTTAGTTAATACTTAATATATTTCATGAGTTTAATATAGTCCTCTGATTTTTGTATTTCTACAAATCGTGCTTTCTCACATAACGGTTTCAATTTATTGTTTGAACCGAATAAAGTGATGTGTATTTCTTTCTTATCTTCAAACCTTCTTCTAACAAAAGTACTTAACTGTCTTAAAGCACTCTCTGCGATACCTTCTTTTCTTTCATCTTCTTCAACTTCTATACTACGAATATCAAAATAGTTATCTTTATCTTCTAATACGATAATACCTACTTTTTGATTATCTTTCATTAAATGTATATCGACAAATTCATTATCTAAATCATCTTCATTTAATACAAGTTTCAATGAAGATACATATTTTGAATCTAAATCTAAATAATATAATCGTTCTTTACCTAATGGACCTTCTTCTTTTGTAGCCGTATGCATAAAGCCAGCTCTTTCATATAAATTCCATGCTGCCTCATTTTCAGCATCTACTACTAAATATAAATGATCAAAATCAGGGAACACATGTTGAACATACTCAGGTAAATTCATCATTATAGTCGTGCCATACCCATTTCCTTGATACTTTTCATTGATTGATAATGAACGTATATAAACAACATTATGCGGTGTATCATAACCTTCGTGTTGATAATACTTATGCAATACAAAGAAACCAACTATGTCGTCTTGTTCGTTTACAACAACATTAGGTCTTCTATCAGGATCCTCGATAGCATCATCCAACACTTCTTTAGGTAATGAAGAATAAATTTGTTGTCGTTCATTTAATTCAAAATCATATAGTGCCGTTCTCATATGTTCTTCAAATGGTTTAATGACGATTTCACCGAATGATTTAGCTTTCATGATTGATATCCCCCCGTTTGTTTATATATATCATAACGAATTTTACATTCATTGCGCAATTAAGAACCTTATAAAACGTAATTATCGTACACATGTTAGTTTGATTTGGATGAGGGTAATAGAATTAAGACTGCATAATTTAAAGGGGGATATTAATGAAACAGTCAAAAGAAAATACAGACAGGCATAATAATAAGACAACATTAGTATTTTGGGTATCCATGTCTATCATATTATTAGTGACTTTAATTGCTGGAATTTTTCCAAATGGTTTTGGTAAATACGCTAATATATTATATACATTTATATCGAACAGTACAGGATGGTTATTCTTAATCATCGTATTCGTTTTAGATATTTTTTTAATTGGGTTAGCCATAACAAGGTTTGGTCGATTTAAACTCGGTAGAGACGACGAAGAACCAGAATTCTCATTTATATCATGGGTCGGCATGTTATTCTCTGCTGGTCTCGGTGTCGGGATTGTATTCTGGGGTGTAGCTGAACCAATGACACATTACTTAAAATCACCACTTCCAAATGAAGTAGATGGCTCTACATTAGAATCAGCTCGACTTGCAATGGGTTATACATTTTTCCATTGGGGCATTTCACAATGGTCTATCTTTGCAATGGCAGGGCTTATAGTAGCTTACTTCCAATTTAGAAAAAGAAGAGACGGTTTAATATCTACAGCAATGGAACCTGTATTTGGTGAAACTTATAAAAAACCATTCAGAAATGTTATCGATATCCTAGCGATAGTCGCAACAGTCATGGGTATTGCGACTTCAATTGGTCTCGGTATAATGCAAATTGGCGGCGGACTTCATCATGTTTTTGATATTCCTAATAATAATTGGACTAAAATTATCATCACCGTCATTATGACCGTACTATTTCTTGGATCAGCAGCATCAGGTCTTAATAAAGGTGTTAAATGGCTAAGTAATGCTAACATATTTATTTGTTTTGCTTTACTTATATTTATACTTATTTTAGGACCGACACAATTTATATTTGAAACATTTACAGTTGCTATAGGTGACTATATTACAAACTTTGTACAATATAGTTTAAGATTAAATCCTTATGAAGGCGACAATTCTTGGATTCAACAATGGACTGTGTTCTATTGGGCATGGGTTATTGCTTGGTCTCCATTTATCGGAGGATTTGTAGCCAGAGTATCAAGAGGTAGAACGATAAGAGAATTTGTAATTGGCGTGTTAATTATTCCACCACTTATTTCATTTAGTTGGATTGCCACTTTTGGTGGAACGGCCATGTATTTAGTTATTAATAAAGGTGCTTCTATTGCGGAAGATGTCAAAGGAGATTATACAGTTGCACTATTCTCTCTATTATCTAACTTCCCATTTTACGAAGCAACAAGTATTCTAGCAATAATATTAATCTTCTTGTTCCTTGTTACAAGTGCGGATTCAACTACTTTTATCTTATCAAGTATGTCTGATAAAGGTTCAATCGTACCGCCATTCAAGTATAAATTAGTTTGGGGAATATTAATTGGTGCAATTTCAGTTGCCATGACATTAGCAGGTGGTTTAGAAAGTTTACAAACCGCTTCTGTCGTAGCCGGACTGCCATTCGCATTTATACTATTCTTGATGATGTTCTCTATTATGAAAGCATTACGTAGAGAACCATCTAAACATTTCAAAATGACTTATATAGATGATGACACAGATTTCTCTAAGTCATTAGAAGAACGTGAAGAAGAAGAAAAATAATTAAAAAATGCACCATTCATTGTTTAAATCAATGAATGGTGCATTTTTTGATTGTCGTAACTTCATAATTTAAAACGAATGGATTGAAAAATATACCCAATAGACGATTATCCATACGATTAACCATAGTAATATTTTGATATATCGATTAACATTTTTAAACACAATATGACTGAGTACATATGCTAGGTAGCTCGTTAATATAAATCTTAATAGTCTTGCAATGAAACTTACGAGTATAAATACAATAAATGATATACCTTCGTGGTAGCTCATCATTGCATAAAGTTTATATGGAACCCCAAACAAAGGTGCTTCTATTAATCCGAGCACTCCTTTATCTTCTAATGAATGTATCACATGTTCTATCATATAAGGATGAATACCAGGAATCTTAATCATGATCATTTCAACAAAGTTCAAATGTTGAATTGAAATAATGTAAACGATGATACCACCTAGAACTGCACCTATAATTGCAATCAAATTTGCACATAATAATTTAAATTTACTTTTTTGCATGATTGCATAATAAGTTAAAGCAACATCAGGGATAATAAAGAAAACAATTGCTTCAAGAAAAGCCCATATAAATATGATTACCATTCTTTAAAATCACCTTCATTTCTGAGTTCATTCATTCGTTCATTAAGCTCATCCATAAATGCTTTTCTATTCTCATTAAATAAAAATGGACGCCCTACAAAAATATCAACAAAGAATGGTACAAATAGTTTTGAGCCTTTTGGTAATGATTTTCCTAAACCATGTAGAAACAAAGGTTGTATAGGAATGTTTGGTCGTTCTCTCATTAAATAATAAATGCCCGATTTATACTTTGATAACTTTTCAGGTTCTCCTCTACTTCCCTCCGGATATAAGATAATAATACTACCTTCATCTAAAGCATCAACAATTGGTTCAAATAATCCTTTAATATCTCTCGTCATTTTTCGCTCTATTGGTATGATTCTCATAATATTCACGGAAAACCATTTTAATAGTTTGTTTTTTAGAAAATAATCACCTGCTGCTACAGGTCGTGCTTTCTTAAACCCTTCTCCTTGAAACAATGAAAGTAGTACAAGTGTATCTAAATGTGAATTATGATTGGCAATAATCACAATAGGACCTTTTTTAGGTAACCATTCTCGTCTACGTATATTTAATCCTAAAACAATTAAAATAATTGGCTTAATGATACATGTAAATATAATGAGTCTTAACATATCGGTTCACCCCTTAAAAGTAAAAGAACCTTACAAAGTGGAAGAAGAGTGGTGCTGTGTACGTTAGAGAATCTACTCTATCCAAAATACCGCCATGACCAGGTATTGTTTGAGAAGTATCTTTAATATTTAAATCTCTTTTTAAAGCTGAAATATTCACATCTCCCACAAATCCCATTATACTAATATATAAACCTGCTACAATCATGCCTAATAATGTGAATGGCGTAAGTAATGGTGCTAAACATAACGATAGAATTGTCGTTGAAATAATCCCTCCAACCAAACCTTCCCAAGTCTTATTGGGACTCACTTTAGGTACGATTTTGTGTTTACCAAATGCTTTACCAAACAGAAATTGAAACACATCATTTGCTTGCGTTAATATAACTAAAAATAAAACAAGGCTCGCACCGGGTACTGAACTTTTTTCGCCAGGTAAGACAATTAAGTATGCTAAATGACTTAAACTAAACACCATCAACATCATGCCCCATTGTACAGATCCCATTGATTGTAAAAACCCTTTTGTTTCACCTATCAATATAGCTTGTATCGGTATAAATAAGAACATATATACCGGTATAAAAATAATAAACATGCCATAAAACCCAAAATAGATAAATGTAAATTGAATCGGTATAGATAAGTACGCCCAGAATAATACAGCTCTATGACTACGATTCGTAGGTATTAGAGAAAAATACTCTTTCAAAGCTAAAAAACAAAGTAAGCCAAGAAAAATCAATGACACAGTAGAGTGAATGACTAAGGCGATTGTAAAGATAATACACATACTCCACCATGATTTAATTCTTAATCTAATTTCAGTGAAGTCTTTTTCAGGATATCGTTTCGTTAAATAAATACTAATCAAACTGGATAATACGAGTACGATAAATACCCCAATCATAACAATCAGCATTTCTGAAGATATCTTCCCTAAGTTCATGATTTAACCTCCTTCAACCCATTTATTATTCGATTATAAATATTGATTAACATGAGTATTGAACAAATATAAAACACAAAATGTAAATAAGGTATGATATTTAAATGAACAAAAATCAAGAAACTGATGAAACCTACAATAAATGCTCGGTCACTTTTACCCATCGGACCGTCATATCTTCTTGAACTACCTATCACTTGAACAGTTACACCAGCCATTTCACTAATGATTGATAAACTGATAAACAACATAATACCTATTCCATAATCTTCAGCAATAAACACGAATGGTATAAAAAGAAATAAATCACTTATAACATCCCCTAATTCATTCAACAATAACCCTAAATGAGATTTCATTTGATATTTTTTTGCCATTACACCATCAATTGCATTTAAAGCCATTCTCACAAACATCACAATGGGCATTAAAATAAATATCCATTTGTTATCATGAAATATACTTAAAATAATCCCGGTTATAATAGAAAGCAGTAGTGCTAAAATTGTAACTTGATTTGGTGTCATCCCAATTTTTCGCATCCAGTCAACGATAGGCATTAACAGTTGCTGAAATTTCGGCTTTATTTCGTACATGCTAATCAAAAAATAACCTCCCTCATTTATACTTGGTATCATCTTATCATGTAATTATACAATTTTTACAATATATTTCTAAAAACCATTAATTTATCATATACAATTTTTTATAGTATAATAACGATAATTATTTACTTTTCTAGATGAGGTGTTCGTGTGAAAATTGGTATTGATGCCGGTGGTACTTTAATTAAAGTCGTGACCGAATTAAATAATGAAAGAACGTATCAAAAATGGTTAGCAACTGACATTGATCAAGTTGCAGATTGGTTAAATCAATTAGATGATATTGAAGTATCGATTACAGGTGGTAAAGCACAATACTTAGACTCATGCATTAAACATCAAGCAAAACGTAGTATTGAATTTGATGCGACTTATAAAGGAATTCAAATATTTTTAAAAGAAAACAATATAGACCTTGAAACATATATATTCTCAAATGTCGGTACAGGTACGTCTATTCATTACGCTACTACTGATCATCAAGAACGTGCAGGTGGTACCGGAGCTGGTGGCGGTATGATACAAGGTTTAAGTTATTTACTGACTCAAATTAGTGATTATGACGAGCTTGTTCAAACTGCTTTAAATGGAAATCGAGATAAAATAGATTTAAAAGTTAAACATATTTATAAAGGTGATAACACCCCTATTTCTGGAGAATTAACTGCCGCTAACTTTGGACATGTATTACAACATTTGAATGATGCATTTCCCAATGCTGATCGCTTAGCCGCTGTAATGGGTATCGTGGGAGAAACAGTCACAACTGTATCCATTCATGCCGCAAAACAGTACAATACAGAAAACGTTGTGTTTATTGGATCTTCATTTGTTAAAAATGAACTACTCAAAAATATCGTCGTTGATTACACGATTTTAAGAGGTCTAAAACCATACTTCATTGAAAACGGTGAATTTTCAGGGGCACTCGGTTCAATATATTGTTAAACATTAAGGAGCATTAATATGAAAATTATAGAACCTAAACTACACAATGAATTTGAATATGAAGAAGAAAAAGACGTAACACTCTATCAATCTTCGTATGACTTGTACTTTGATAAAGCATTAATTCAATTAGATGAAGAAACGAGTCAAATCGATACAATGTATTTCAATCAATGTACATTTGAATCTGTTGATTTCACTAAAATTCACGGATTAGATATTATATTTAAAGGATGCGACCTTTCAAACTGTATATTCAGCGAAGCCTCTCTTAATAGAGTACACTTCAAAGATTGTCGTATGATCGGTGCTAACTTTACGGACATTAAACTGAAGCATGTACAATTTTCTAATTGTCAGTTGAAAATGAGTCAATTTCAAAATTGTAACTTAGATCACGTTTTATTTAGCGATAATCAAATGTCAGAAACTTACCTTTCATTCTGTACTCAAAAATCTGTCGCAATTGAAAGATGTGCATTAGAATCTCTTGAAGTTGTTGAAACAACATTAAAAGACATTGATTTATCGTCCAATACAATCGAACAACTTGTTGTACAACCTAATGACTTAAAAGGTGCAACAGTTTCTGAATATCAAGCATATGATATACTTCCGTTATTCGGGGTTAACGTAACATCAAACTAGAAGGTGACAATATGAATCAAATGATAGACATTTTAAAACGCTTTGGATTAAGTGAATATGGCTCAAAGGCTTATATCGCCCTTGTTCAAAATCCAGGCATAACAGCTTATAAACTAAGTGAAATATCAAGCGTACCACGATCAAAAATTTATGAAGCACTCAATAAACTTGATGAACAAGGACTCGCTTATTTCAATTTACAAGACCAAAAGAAATACTACTATGCCCTATCACCAAAACAAACCATTCAACTATTTGAAAAAAAGCAAAACGAAGAACTCCTTCAACTTGAACAAGAAATCAATAAATTAAATATCGTAACAGACAATGCGCCAATTCAAATAGAAGTCTTAACAAATGAATCAACAATCATCGATGCCGTAACATCTGCTATTAAACAAGCAAAAAGACAAATAACCGTTTCAATATGGCCAGACTTATATGACATCTTAACAAACCATGTCTCAGATGATATCCATATTCAAGGAATCACATTCCAAGTCGACCAACCCGGCTATGATCTCATTAATCATCGTTATACAAACTACGTCAAAAGTTCATTAGCTCTTAAACCATTTGTCGTAATCGTCGACGATGAACACATGATTTATGGACAAACAGCCGAAACAAACATGCGCGCTTATATCAGTTATGACCACACACAAATAAAAATGATGAAAGACTACATTTGGCATGACGTCCTAGTCAATAAATATATTAGTAAATTTGAAGAAGATATAGAAGACGAAATAACCCTTAAGAGAAAAACCTTTTTCTCTTAAGGGTTATTATTTGGGATAAATGATTTTACTACGTTGGGATGTAGTAACTACCTTAGTAGTTACTAATAATGTATCAAACAATCTTCCCACCGTCAACACGAATCGGTAAATATAATTTCTTCAACTTATGACCATTACGGTCGAGGTACGCAAGTTCTAAATCATTTTCTCCATCAGGATCTATTGGTGTATATCTAAATGTAACCTGCCCCTCATAAATATTATGCTTATCAAAGTATGGTCGATCCGGCATAAGTCTTTTCCCTTTTTTCGTTTTAAAGTCACCAGACTGTTGCAAGATTTCATCATTAACACGTAAAAATAAACTTGCATCAATATTATTATAATATTTATCTGGATAGTCATTCTTTTTAACTATTTTGATATCAGCACTTAGAAATATTTCTTTATCTTTAACTTTATAACTCAAATTACTAAATTGCATCGTTCCAAAAGTTATATTATGCGGTTGATTGAGTTTAATTTTCTCTTCCTTAAATTCATAATCTTGAAATTCTGAGTTTACTTTATGATACTGATTGAATCCTAATATAACGAGAACCACAAATACAATTAAGGAAGATAATAGAATTACTTTATTTTTCATTCTAATGCACCCGCTTCTATATGAACAACCTCATCTACAACACTTTCTATGTCTTCAAATTGATGCGAAGCAATCAGTATTGTACATCCTTGCTGTTTTAATCTTTCAAGGATTTGAACAAGTTTCTCAATACTCTTTCTATCCAAAGCATTGGTAGGCTCATCTAATACAATTAACTCTGGCTCTCCCATTAGCGTTTGAGCGATACCTACTTTTTGTTTCATGCCTAGTGAATATTTTCTAACTTTTCTTTTATCTTTATAATCTAATCCAAGTTCTACTAAATATTTAGTCATTACATTGATATCTGTTATACCTTTTAATGCAGCAACTAACTTAAGATTTTTTAAAGCTGTAAATTCAGTTATGATACTTGGTTTTTCGATAAATACACCAACTTTAAGTGGATATTTTGCTCCAAATTTAAGTGGTTTATTATTAATAATGACTTGCCCATCAACTTTAATTAATCCTAAAATTGCTCTTAAAAGCATCGTCTTACCAGATCCATTACGCCCTTTAAATCCATAAACTTTCCCACGTTCGATTTCTAAATTAATATTATTCAGCAATAGATTACGCTGATGTTCTTTTGAAACATTTACTAATTTAATCATTCTTCATCATCACCTCTTTGGAATTTAATGTGATGATCACGTCCTAATTCAATAAACAACAACATATTCACCACAACAATAGATAGCACACAACACAATAAATTTGTGTAAGATACACCTTGTAATCTTGAAAACAAAGATGCATTTAATATATTAATATCCAAATCAAACCTTGTTGTGGCAATTATCCACAATAACGATATCATAAAGCTTATATAAAATTTATAAGCAATGTAAGTCCAAATAAATACAATCATTAAGAAATAAACACTCACTATTAAATATGATAAATGTATAGCATTAATAGTAAATTCGCCTTCGATAAGAGAAATGAGCAACCATATACTTATAATATAAATGATACTTAAAATAAACGGGACTATAAGAAGAACCATCCATTTTCCAGCAATATTTAATTGCATTTGCCACTCTACAATATAATATTGATAAATAACGTGTATAAATCGATAAATGAAGATAATAGCAAGTACCATAATCAATATATATAACCCAGGTATTCTATATAAATGCATACTCAATTCAATGTCATTGTTACCTCGAAAAATAATTTCCCATAAACCAACTCTTATATATGGCTTAAATAACAATAAAAACAAAATAAATATACCATTTATAATAATGAATATTTTCCATAAACTTTGAATGATACCACCTATAAATTTTAAAATATTCATCGCATTATTTCCTTCTTACTAATAATCCACTCTACAACTAAATATAGGAATATTATGAGAACCAATTCATACATAATCCACGGCCAAGAAAGTGAAAATAATCTCTTTGAATCAATAATCAACCAATTCCTGTTTCCACCTTGCATTATGATGAAATCTAAATACATTAAAATATTTGCTATTATTATAGAAATACCTCGATTTAAAAACTTAAAATATAATGTTATTGACACTAAAGAGATCGTAAAATTACCTACCATCAACAAACAAGCTGTTACAAAAAATATCATATTAAATCTAACTTGAAAATTCATTGCAATCATGCTTCCAAATATCAATAGTAAGCTTATTATTAAGGATATAAAGCTTACATATAGTATTACATCAATTTTTAATTTCTTCCTATATTCAATAAATGTATTATGGATATATTCGTCTCGATAAAACACAATAGTGCTGATAATTAAAATAGGTAATACAACGTAAGTAAGCGTAAAATTACTCAACAATAAATTTGTAAATTGAAATTCATCAGAAGGGAAATAATCAACATTCCCCTTCTGATACAAAACTATTAACACAAAGAACAATATATTCCAAATTAGAAATTTTATATTAATCATTGAAACAACTCTATATTTAATCAAGTTCATATTTGCGCATACCTCTTATATAGAAATAAATTGATAAACTGACATATAAAATAAAAGTCAACAAAATCGGCAAAACATTTATATACATAAATCCTGTTTTTACTAGCAAAAAGTATATCGGTGGCGCTATATATGGTTCATCAGTAAAATTAGTCAATATAATTAGTATAATTTGAAAGATAAATGACCCTATAATTGCATATATCCTCTTATTCGTATATAAAGAAAGAGTTATCGATAATACATTCATAGTGGCAGCCCACATACCAACTAATAGAATATATAATAAAATATATAATATCGGCATAGCATAATAAAGAGAAGCATTTAATGTATAAGTTGTAAAAAAACCTAATGGTTTATTAGTAAATCTTTCTGGTAATATATTCGGCAGTATTAAAAATTCACCAATAAAATTCATTATCAAAGGTGTAATTACAAGTAACGCAGCAACAACACTAGAATATAAAATGACTTTTAAGTCAACATTCTTCCTTAATTGATACATATAGGCATAATGTAACAAATTTTGTTTACGATCTTGTATATATATGTCACTAACACCTACAGATACAGCTAAAGGCATTATTAGTAAATATATTAATGGTACGCCACTAAAGCTATCAAATAATAAAGATTGCGTATATGGAGTGTTTTCTAAAAGTCCAAAAGTACCGTAAGACCTATAAGCTTCATATAAATGCAACATAGAAATACTTGTTAAAATTAAAAATGCTATAACAAATTGTAGTCTTATTATGCGTAAATTCATATATTTTAACATTGATAACCCTCTCTTTTACAATCATTATTTGAGTTTTTATTAGTAACTATCGGGACTCCATACACCATCAAGATACCCATTAGCATATGTTTTCGCATCTATTCTAACAGCAACGCCTGGTGCATATCTTTCAACGGCTAAATTATATAATTTCGTTACTGATCCTCTAGTAGCCCAATAATAATGACCATTGGATACATCTCTTCCGTCATATAAAGCCGCCCAAATAGTCATACCTCTTACTCTCCTTGAATTCTCGCCTACCCAGCCAAAATTCTTATTATAATAAGCTGATGTATTTAATTTACTTCTAGCTGGAGTATGATCATATGGACTCCACATTCTAAATTCATTATGCCAATAAGTATCAGTCGTGTTTCCTTTTGCATTAGCGACAGATTGGCATGTTAGCAATAAAATGAAACAAGTTATGATTAAAACTAATCTTTTCATAAAAATCACTTCCTATCCTAATTTTTTCCATCATGATGTTAAAAGTATTATAATACCTTGAAAGCGCTTTTACAACAATCGAATAATATTATATTATTAATTAATTGCAATTAATTCAAAAGACAAAAAAAGACGCTTGCTTTATAGCGAGCGTCTTTTTTAATTACAATTATTTAACAAGGCATTGCGTTTAAAATGGCTTTTGGATCTGTTACTGTACCGATCATGCCTGATTTTAAGTTGATTCCTAATGCGATGTCTTCTTGTTTCAAGTCTTCTAACCATTCTTCAAAGACTTCTGTTTCTACTTCAATAATATCGTATTCTTCAAAGTCATCACGATGTACTTTTTCTGCTAATTTGCGTGTACTCCATACTGTCATCATGTTTGGTAGACTTGCATCTTCTTCTGATACGATAATAAATTGTTTTTGTCCTTTAACTGTTAACCCGTATACATAGCTTTCGTTGCAAATGTCTTCTGCAAATTCATCTATTCGGATATCATCTAGTTCACTCATGATTTCTTCTATGAATGGAATTGCTTCTATTTTTATTCCGTTATCTTCTGCTGATTTGTCCACAATGAATTGATCGCCTTCATCAAGGATATCATCCATTTCATATGTAACAAATCTATCTAAATCTAACTCCATAATTTTATCGTATTTAGTAATTTCATACGATTTTAAATATGATTCTGCACTTTCTTTCGTTGACCAAATCAGACGAAAATCAGTATCGCCGTCTCTTAAGATTTTACGGTCATTCAGCACAACATAAAATTTTTCTTTTGTTAATATTTGTTTAAATTTAGACATATCCTGGATAGCCATTCTACCACCCTTTTCTTTATATTTAATCCCAATAAAATATATTATACGTATAAGGTATAAGTCAATATAAATTAAGTTAAATTGTAAAAAATTTTTTATTTATTTTGACTACTTAATATATCTAGAAAAAGTTGCTCTTGCTCTAATGCTTTTTCTTCAGTTTCTGCATGCCAAATTCCAACAAATCTTGATTTTACGTTGTCTTTTCCGAAATAGTCACCATCATAGTATGCAAGTGGATAGAGGTAGCCATTTTTGATGAATTGTTCTATTGTATTGATGAAATGCGTGTTATCTCCTGTGGAATGATAACTTAGAAATTTATGAAAACCTTCATGCAAGCGATCTTTAAGTAATAACATGCTTGTTGAACCATTTTGTCTGAAGTTTAAATCAATCGCATATACGTCATGGTTTTTATCTACTAGAAGATCAAAGCCCGACACTCCTTTATAACCATATTCAACACCGTTTTTCATCATTTCGTATCCAGCCTCAATCACGCTTTGTGGTACATGATTCGAATTAACATTACCATTGTAGAAGCCATATTCATCTGTAAGCTGTTTTACAGCACCTATATATTGTATACCCGTCTTTTCACTATATACGTATTGAACACAATAATTCTCAATTTCTTCGATAAATTGTTCGATGATAATGTATTTTGTATCAGATGCTTCTTTAATTCGATTTGTTGCTTTCTTTAAATCCGCTTCATTATAACAAATCATTACACCATACCCACCTGCTGTAGGTAATTCGTCTCCCGGTTTAATGACCAATGGTAAATCCCAGTTTTGAATAGCTGCTTCAAATTCTTCTGCTTTCACAATTTCACGTTTCGGTAAATATTTACCACCCGTCCATTGTTCAATTTTCGATTTATTATTTAAATCTATAAATTTAGGTTTATAAACTGCATATTCTTCATCTTTACATAAATGTTGACCATGTATATATTGGAAGAATATTTTTTTATTTTCAGCAGTTAGCTGTTGTAGTAAATGTTCATATTGCGTTCTATCTTTGAAAGTATATATATTGCTCGGAATATCCACATTTACTAATTTTAAAATTCTTTTAACATTATCAGTTAAACATGCTTCATGAACGATCATGGGCATGTTACTAATAATCATTTCTCTTGCTGTTAAAAAATTAGATTGTGCTTCTTCAGCTTTTAACCAAGGATTATCTTCATAAGAAGGTCTCGCATTATATACAATATCTTCTTCATATAAATCTCTTAACGTTAAATTGAGTGGTTTCCTATATTCTTTTTTCATAACAAGTTCTCCCTTAATGTTTGATGATGCTCAATGATTTCATTTCTAAGGGATACATTCTCTATAAGTTCTAATCCCATTGAAGCCAATATTTTCGCACCATTAATTAATGCCTTATCACCCTTTGTACTTGCAGCAGCTTGGCAAAATTCTTTCGTATGGCCGACTAAATTAGATGGTCCAATTTTAATGTGTGGGTGTATAGTCGGTACGATATGACTTACATTCCCCGTATCTGTAGAACCAAAACCAAAATCGTCATCAATGACTTCTTCGCCAACTTGTTCAGCGTGCTTTCTAAATAATTCGTCTAGAGGCTTATTAATAACGAATTCATTTACACCATTTTGGATTGGTCTTAATTCGTATGTACCACCCGTTTGTATAGCTGCACCTTCAGCTATTTTCCTCACTTTATCAGTAAGGATATCTAATTCTTTACGTGAAGTGGCACGTGTGTAGAAACGTGCATGTGTAAAATCAGGAATAATATTCGCTGCTTCACCTCCATTTAGAATAACGCCGTGTACTTTATCTGTCTTTTTAATTTGTTGTCTTAACATGCTCACGCCATTAAAGAAAGATAACATAGCATCTAACGCATTAACCGCTTCAAAAGCATTTTCAGAGGCATGAGCGCTTCGTCCATAGAATTTAACATCAAATACATCTACAGCTAATGAAGGCACTGTCACGTACGTCTCATGGCCAGGATGAACCATTAGTGCAATATCAATATTATCGATAATCCCAGCTTTTACATAAGTTGCTTTAGCACTACCATTAATACCTCCTTCTTCAGCAGGACAACCTAACACAATAACTTTGCCACCGATTTGATCAATCACTTTAGACAAACTGATACCTGCTAACACACTTGAGGTTCCAATAATATTATGACCACACGCATGACCAAGACCAGGTAATGCATCATATTCTGCTAAATATGCAATAGTTGGACCTTCTTTTCCTGAGTCATACGTTGCAATGAAACCTGTCGGATGTTTCGCAATATTCTTCTCTATCTTAAAATGATGATTCTTTAATTGGTCGCTTAATAAACGTGATGCAAATACTTCTTCATTACCTAACTCAGGACGTTCATGAATTTGATGACTCATTGATAAATATAAATGTCTATTTTGTTCTATATAATTAATAATATTTTGCGATAAGTTACTCATTAATGATTCACCTTTCCAATATAAAAGCGCACTACTTTGTAAGGAGTGCGCCAATCGTTCTTTTATCTTCCAGTAACAAACTGTAGGAATTGGCACCTTTCCATTATGGGAGGTTGCTGGACTTCATCGGGCCCTTCCCTCAGTCTCTCTTGATAATTCGTATGAAATTTGAATTTAATTCTAACTGTCTTACTCGGATATGTCAATGATTTGTTGCAATATCATTGGAATTTAAGTACCATTTTTCTGCTTTTTTCTCAAATTCTTTAATCATGCTGTCTTTGCCTTTATAGTACTGTTCACTATCATCAGGAAATTCAATCACTAAGTCGTGCTTTAGTCGACTATATCTTTCTCTTTCACCATTGAATGTTCTTAAATAATCTCTAAAGGATAATAATCTTAAAATATGTGGGCTACCTTCATCATAAATATGTAAATGGTGAGAAACTGCACCGTATTGATCATATTTTTTGAAATATCGATTACCGATAACACCACGTTCTCCTTTAGATTCATATCCTAAACCTGATAATTCATGTGTAAATTCATCAATCGATTTACTATCTTTTACAACTATTAATATATCTATAATCGGCTTCGCAGATAATCCAGGAATAGCCGTTGATCCTATATGTTCAATGTTGATACTATGTTCTTTCAATAACGACTGTAAATATTTTTTCTCTTCAAGAAAAAGGTGTTGCCATATACTGTCGTATGGGACTACACGTAATCGCTCCATCTCATCACCTAATTTCAGAATAATTTATTAATATTATCTTATAAAGTAACATAGAAAGAAAGTAAAAGAAATCTGAATTGATTGTTTTTTCAAAATTAACTTGATATAATGATGCCGAAATCAAAGGAGGAATCTTCATGACAAAAATGAATGTAGAAAGTTTTAATTTAGATCATACGATAGTAGACGCACCATTTGTGAGACTTGCGGGAATCAAAGAAGGACAAAATGGTGATGTTATTCATAAATATGATATTCGATTTAAACAACCTAACAAAGAACATATGGAAATGCCTGCATTACATTCCTTAGAACATTTAATGGCTGAGAACATTAGAAACCATACAGATAAAGTGGTAGATGTTAGTCCAATGGGATGTCAAACAGGATTTTATGCTTCATTCATCAATCATGACGATTATGATGACGTACTTGCTATATTAGAAGCAACACTTAAAGACGTAGAACAAGCAACAGAAGTCCCAGCATGTAACGAAGTACAATGCGGTTGGGCAGCAAGTCATTCATTAGAAGGTGCACAACAATTAGCAACTGAATTTTTAGCAGAACGCGATAATTGGAAAAATATCTTTAAAGAAGATTAATGAGGAACGTCCAGGATACATGTCCTGGGCTTTTTTATGTTGAAATCGCGGTGCGTTGCGGACACTTCTGAGCAAACTTGTTTATAATGGGGGCGTTGTGAACACTTCTCGCCAAACTTGTTTATAACGGGGGCGTTGTGAACACTTTTCGCCAAACTTATTTATAACGGGGCTGTTGTGAACACTTCTGCCCAAACTTGTTTATAATGGGGGCGTTAATTACAAATCTCGGTCGAAGTGTTACTATGGACCGCCTTAGTTACAAATCTCGGTTGAATTGTAAACAAGGAGTTCCTTATTTGCACTTCTCACCAAACTTGCTAATAACGACACCAGTATTTGCACCTTCAGCCAAAACTGCTAATAACGGCACCCAACTCCCCAACATTATATTCAACTAATCCATACATCACACTTACCCTCACAAAAAAAAGAGTTTGGGATACGATATCCCAAACTCTCTATATAAAAATTACATTTTTCGTACTAGTTTAATCATCACATATTGTAGTGGTAATCTACCCCACAACGCCCATTTTGGTAATTGTTTACCGTTTAATGGGATGTTCTTTTGCGCCATATAAACATTTGCTGGAAATACAGCTAGTAAGAACCATTCGATTAATTTTTTCATTAAGTTACTTGGCTTTTTGATGATTAACATGACACCAAATACGATTTCCATCACACCTGTTATCCAAACAATTGCTTTTTTAAATGGTAAATAGTTTGGAACGATTGCTTCAAAACCTTCTGACCTTACAAAATGCATCACACCTGCAAATGAAAATCCTATTCCAAATAATCGTCTAACTATATTCATTACTTAATCACCATCTCATTTAAATAACTTTTACCGAATTCAGGTAACGTCACATTAAAGTTATCTGCTATTGTTGCACCAATTGAACTGAATGTATCATCACCTGATAGTCCATGATATTCTTTGATACTTGGACTATACATTAATAATGGTACATATTCACGTGTATGATCTGTTCCTGGAGCAGTTGGATCGTTACCGTGGTCAGCTGTAATAATGACTAAGTCATCTTCATTTAATACTGCTTGTAAGTCTTCTAATCGGTTATCAAAGTCTTTAATTGCATTTGCATAACCTTCTTTATCTCTTCTATGACCATATAATGCATCGAAGTCAACTAAGTTTAAGAAACTGATTCCAGTGAAATCACTTTTCACAACATCGATTAATTGGTCCATACCATCCATGTTGTCTTTTGTTCTTATAGCTTTTGTAACACCTTCACCATCGTAAATATCATTAATTTTACCGATTGCAATGACATCGTAATCAGCATCTTTTAAAGTATTCATAACTGTTTTACCAAATGGTTTCAATGCATAATCATGTCTGTTTGATGTTCTAGTGAAGTTACCTGGTTCGCCAACGTATGGACGTGCAATAATTCTTCCTATTAGATATTTAGGATCTTTCGTAAGCTCTCTTACTTTCTCACAAATATCATATAATTCTTCTAAAGGAATGATATCTTCATGTGCTGCAATTTGTAGCACTGGATCTGCAGATGTGTATACAATTAAATCTCCAGTTTCCATTTGATGCTTGCCATATTCATCGATAATTGCAGTACCTGATGCTGGTTTATTTGCAACAACTTTTCTACCAGTAATTGATTCAATTTCTTCCACCAATTCTTCTGGGAAGCCTTCTGGATAGACTTTAAAAGGTTTATCAATATTTAGACCCATGATTTCCCAATGTCCAGTCATTGTATCTTTACCAACTGAAGCTTCACTTAATTTAGTATAGAATGCTTCTGGATTTGATACTTTTTGAACTACTGGTAAGTCTGCTATATTGCCTAAGCCTAACTTTTCTAAGTTTGGTAATGTTTCATTAAAACCTTCAAGTGTATGTTTTAATGTATGAGAACCTTCGTCACCAAATGCTTTAGCGTCTGGTGCTTCACCAATACCTACTGAATCCATTACGATTAAATGAATACGTTTAAATCGGTTTGTCATTTGACACACTCCTAATCTGTAATCACTTTATGAATTAATGTTGGTTTAACTTGTTCGTCAGAAATTGTGATGTTTTCTAAAATTTTAGCTTCTACATCTTTAACATCTTCTTGATTTGCGTAAATCGTTACTAACGATTCACCCGCTTCAACTTTATCGCCAACTTTTTTATTTAATACTAAACCAACTGCCAAGTCAATTATATCATCCTTTGTTGCTCTACCTGCACCTAAAAGCATTGAAGCAACACCAATTTCATCTGCAACGATGTGTGATACATAACCTGAAGTTTCAGCTTTAACTTCAAAAGTATATTGAGCTTGTGGTAATTTCGTAACGTCATCTACCACAGAACCGTCTCCACCTTGATTTTCAAGGAAAACTTTGAATTTTTCTAATGCTTTACCGTTATGAATCACTTCTAAAAGTTTTTCTCTCGCTTCATCTAAAGTTTCAGCTTTCTTAGCTAATACAACCATTTGAGAACCTAAAGTTAATACAAGTTCAGTTAAATCTTCTGGACCTTCGCCTTTTAATGTTTCAATCGCTTCTTTCACTTCTAAGCCGTTACCAATTGCTCTTCCTAAAGGTTGGCTCATATCAGAAATAATCGCCATTGTATTTCTACCTACATTATTCCCGATTTTAACCATTGCATGCGCAAGTAACTCAGAATCTTCAATCGTCTTCATAAATGCACCTGCACCAGTCTTAACATCTAAGACAATCGCATCAGCACCTGCTGCAATTTTCTTACTCATAATTGAAGATGCAATTAATGGAATTGAATTAACTGTACCTGTTACATCTCGTAAGCCGTATAGCTTTTTATCTGCAGGTGTTAAGTTACCAGTTTGACCGATTACGGCTACTTTATCTTTATTCACTAAATCAATAAATTCTTGTTCACTAATTTCAACATGGAACCCTTCAACTGCTTCAAGTTTATCAATTGTACCACCTGTATGACCTAAACCACGTCCACTCATTTTTGCGACTGGTACGTCTAATGCTGCTACTAAAGGTGCAAGTACAAGTGTTGTTGTATCACCTACACCACCTGTAGAATGCTTATCAACTTTAATACCTTCAATTTCAGATAAATCAATTTGATCCCCTGATTCAACCATAGCCATTGTTAAGTTTGCACGTTCTTCATCTGTCATATCTTGAAAATATATAGCCATTGCTAAACTAGACGCTTGGTAATCCGGAATATCGCCTGCAGTATATCCTTTAACAAAAAATTCAATTTCTTCTTTCGTTAATTCTTTCCCGTCACGTTTCTTTGCAATTACATCAACCATTCTCATCGTTAATACCCTCCAATTTTTGTATGAATACGCTTACCTTAATTTGAAAAATTAAAGGTACTATTTCAAGTACCATTAATTTTAGTAATCTGAATCTGACGCTTCACCTTTTAAAATTTTAACACCTGCTGAAGCACCAATACGTGTTGCACCATTATCTATCATTGTTTTAACATCTTCGTATGAACGGATACCGCCTGATGCTTTTACGCCTAAATCAGGACCAACTGTTTCACGCATTAATTTAATATCTTCTGCAGTTGCACCACCAGTTGAAAATCCTGTTGAAGTTTTAACAAAATCAGCACCAGCTGCAACAGCAAGTTCACATGCTCTCACTTTTTCAGCATCTGTTAATAATGAAGTTTCAATGATAACTTTAGTTGTTACACCGTTAGCTGCTGAAACAACACTTTCGATATCTTTTTTAACATCTTCATCTCTGCCGTCTTTTAATGCACCAATGTTGATAACCATATCTACTTCTGAAGCACCTTTTTTAATTGCATCTTCTGTTTCAAATGCTTTAACTTCACTTGTGTTAGCTCCAAGAGGGAATCCGATTACTGTACATACAAGTACATCTGTCCCTTCTAACGCTTTCTTGGCATGTGCAACGTGTGTAGGATTGACACATACTGATTTGAACCCATATTCTTTCGCTTCACTTAATAAAGCGTCAATTTGTTCCAAAGTCGTATCTGGTTTTAATGCTGTGTGATCGATATATTTAGCTAATGACATGTTGAATCCTCCTAATATTTTTTTGATTAACTCTATTATATAACGTTGTTGAACATTTGTAAAACGATAACTGAAATATTGTTCACTAATCTAATAACGCCTGTGCTGTGTATTGATCCGTAATTAAAATATTACTCAATTTACCTTCGAGTGCACCTCTAATAGAAGCGATTTTATGCTCACCTCCAGCAACTAATACTGAATGTTCTATACCTTTTAACGCATCAAGTTCAATACCTATCGTTCGATTATTAATAGCTTCGTCTGCTACTTCTCCTTTGCTATTATAAAATCTTGAACAAATATCACCTACTGCTGATTTTTTAAGCCTTTCTTTTTCTTCTTCACTCAAAAATCCAAGTTTAAATAATAGGGAAGAATCTCTTACAGTTCCTACAGTAAAAATCGCAACGTCAACTTGTCTACCTTGATCGAGTATTGATTTAATATGTCTGTCTTTTTCAACCATATCTTTAACTTCTTTTACATCAAAAATAACGGGTAACGGTAAATCTCTCGGTGTCGCATTATAAGCTTGAGCAAATCTTTCTAAAATTTGATGACTTCTCGTATCAACATCAGAAAAACTAATGCCGCCTTTCAACTGAATAATACCAATATCTTTAAAATGACTTTGTTCTAAATATTGAGAGACTTGATACATCGTTTTACCCCAACTTATACCAATATTATCCCCGCTTTTCACAATTTTATTTAAATATTCAGCAGTCTTTTTACCAATTGCCGTTTGAATATTTGAATAATCGTTATAAGATGCATGTTCAACAACACAATCTTTTAAATTGTATTTCGCTTTTAAAAGTGAAGCTAAACTTTCTGCATCTTGATAAGGGTCATCAATTTTAATCGTAACAAAGCCTTGATTTTTAGCATGATTTAATAATCTTGATATAGTTGGTCTTGAAATATTTAACTTTTTCGCAATCGCTTCTTGACTCAAACCTTCTTGATAATATAACTTTGCAATCTTGATACTATCCTTGTTCTTTTGTAAATCCATCCCTATTCACCACTTTCTTTCACTCTTATCGTACAAAAATTCGCAAAAAATTTAAACAAATGTTATCTTTAAGATGAAAAAACTTTTATTTTATTTAAAGGAGAAGATAGTTATGACACAAGGGACACCACATATTCAACCAAATGGTGTAAAAATCGCAAAAACAGTACTAATGCCGGGGGATCCATTACGTGCTAAATTTATAGCTGAAAACTTTTTAGAAAATGTAGAACAATTCAACGATGTAAGAAATATGTTAGGTTACACAGGAACTTATAAAGGTAAAGAAGTTTCTGTTATGGGTTCAGGTATGGGTATCGCTTCAATCGGTATTTATTCTTATGAACTTTATAATTTCTTTGACGTAGACACAATTATTCGTATCGGATCATGTGGTGCTATGCAAGAAGATATCAACTTATACGATATTATTATCGCTCAAGGTGCATCTACAAACTCTCGTTATGTTGATCAATTCAACGTGCCAGGTTACTTCGCACCAATCGCAGACTTCGGCTTAGTAGCAAGCGCTAAAAACAAAGCAGACGAAATCGGCGCAACATCACACGTAGGTAATATCTTCTCAAGTGATATTTTCTATAATGCAGATTCAGAAGTAACAAGTAAATGGGCAAGATTAGGTATTTTAGGCGTTGAAATGGAATCAGCTGGATTATATGTAAATGCCGCTGCAGCTGGTAAAAAAGCATTAGGTATCTTCACAGTAAGTGACCACTTATTAAGAGATGAAGCAACAACAGCAGAAGAAAGACAAAATTCATTTACACAAATGATGGAAATTGCATTAGAAATCGCAGAATAATTATAAAAAGAGAGCTGAGACGATGATTACCGTCTCAGCTCTCTTTTCATTTGTGATAGTTAAGGAGTTATATAGATTGCGTTAGGTTCCAGAATTTAGATAATTAGAGGTCGCTAAATTCCATTATTCTGAATTGTGGTAATTAGAGTCGGCTAACTTCCATTATTCTGAATTGTGGTAGTTAGAATACGCTAACTATCATTATTTCGAATTCTGGTAATTAGAGGGTACTCATTAAGGGACATTTCTCAGAATTCTGTCCCTAACACGCTCATCTCTCGCCAATCATCTCTCAACATACTCATTATTCTATACCACATGCTTCTGCTACGACTTCTACGATATGTTTGACTTGTATTTTATCTTCTAATCCTTCATTTTTAACACCTAACAACATTTGCAAGTGACAGCCTGGATTTGACGTGATGATTAATTGCGGCTCTATTTCTTTTACGTGACTCATTTTTCGATTTAAGATTTCCATCGATGCATCATAATTCACGATATTATATATACCTGCTGAACCGCAACAGATGTCTTTTTCAGGTAATACTTTATATGTTAGTCCTTTTATTTGGTTGATTACTTTTTCAGGTTCATGGAATACATGTTGTACGTTTTGCAAGTGACATGATGGCTGATATGTGGCTTGTATATTGATCGGGTGTTCTAAGTTTAAGTCAATGTCTTCTAATATAACTGATATGTCTCTCACTTTATCGACAAACTGTTCTGCTCTATCTTTCCACTCCGCTTCATTTCTCAATAAATGATCATATTCTATTAACGAAGCGCCACAACCGCCAATAGCATTGACATAATAATCTACATCGTATTTTTCTAGCGCTTCAATATTTAGTTTGGCTAATTTTCTTGCTTTATCCATTTCTCCTGCGTGATGTTGAAGTGCGCCACAACATGTTTGTTGTTTAATTTCTACAACTTGAATATTATGAGCTTCTAAAATTTTTATCGCAAGATCGTTTATATGTGAGAAAAATGAGTCCATCATGCAACCTCTGAAAAAGCCAATTGTTGTTTTTTTCTTTCTAAATGGTGTTTGGTAAGGTCGCTTATCTTTTTGAACTGGTGGCAAAATCATCGCCATATTGCCTAATCTTTCTGGTAGTAATTTTAATGCATTTGTCTTATTTAAAATGCTTGAAACAAATGACGTATGATAGAGCTTCAAGCCTTTATACATCACATCTAACATATATTGACGTTCTAAAAATACAGACATGATTTGTGTGTCTAATTTTTTATTGCGCTTTTCTCGTAATACTTCGACTGCCGATTCATAAATGTCTCCATATTGAACATTCGTTGGACAAACTGTTTCACATTGTCTACAGCCTAAACATAAATCAATCGCTTCTTCTAAATCTTTAAGTTCTGCTTTACCTTCAACTGCATATTTAACAAGATTGATTCTACCTCGTGGAGAATGCTTTTCTTCTTTCATCGTTAAATATGTAGGGCAAGACGGTAAACAAAAGCCACATTGAACACAATCAAAAGTTGCATCATAAGCTAATTTTTCGATTAGATTATTCGTCATGGACTAACACAAACCTTTCATGCTCGTCTGGAAAGATTTTACCTGGATTCAGACGATTATTAGGGTCCAATGCTTGTTTTACATCTTTCATAAATTTCATGCCCGCTTCATCAAATTCGTTAAACATAAATGGCTTTTTAAACAATCCAATACCATGTTCACCGCTTAATGTACCACCTAATTTCAGTGAAGCTTTAAAAATTTCAGCAACTGCTTCTTCTGCTCGTTTCATTTCTTCTGGCTTACGTTTATCCGTAATAATATTAGGATGTAAATTGCCATCTCCAGCATGCCCAAACACAACTAGATTTAATTGATAAGTTTGTCGAATTCTTTCGATTTCTTCAAAGAAAGCTGGAATTTGACTGACCGGCATACTTGTATCTTCGCTTATCTTTGTCGGTCCAAATTTCACGATAGCTGGTGACACAAGTTTACGTACTTCCCATAGTTCAGATGCTTGTTTTTCATCTTCAGCAATGATGACTTTACAGCCAGGTAGCGCAGCACATGTTTCTTCGATGATTTTCATTTCTGCTTCAAGTGCTAAAGGATGACCATCTAATTCGACTAACAATACTGACTCAGCATCAGCCGTCACATTCTCAATTGGATGTGTCGACAATACAGCATCAACACAATATTTATCCATGATTTCGATTTTAGAAGGTAATATACCTGATCTTAAAATTTTAGATACCGCTTCACCTGATGTAATGAAATCATCAAATTGCAACATTGCCGTCTTTGTATCAATCGGTTTAGGTATCAATTGTAAAGTAGCTTTTGTAATAATACCGAGCGTACCTTCTGACCCTACAATTAATTTCGTCATATCATAGCCTGTAACATTTTTTACTGTGCGTCCACCACAGTGAATCACATCACCATTGGCCGTTACGACTTCTAACCCAACAACATAGTCTTTCGTGACGCCATACTTTAAGCATCTTGGTCCACCTGCATTTTCAGCTAAGTTACCCCCAATTGTTGAAACACGAGAACTGGATGGATCAGGTGGATACATCAATCCATATGATTCAGCAATTTTATGAATTTTCTCAGTGATAACGCCTGGTGAAACTTCCATCATTAAATCATTTTCGTAAACTGTGATTTCATTGTCCCATCTTGAAAAGTCCAATACTATGCCACCATGAACTGCAAGTGGTCCCCCACTTAAACTTGTACCACTACCTCTTGGATAAATTGGTACGTCATATTGATTACTTAACTTTACAATATGCACAACTTCTTCAGTAGACACTGGCTGACAAATAATATCAGGCATGTATTCACCGAAAGAAGCATCAAAACTATAACTTGAAAGATCCGCTACTTCTTTAGAAACGCGTCCATTATCTAAATGTTTCTTTATAGCATGATAGAGTTCTTCCATGTTATCCCCCCTCAATATGAAATTATATTCATGATAGCACTGTTTACTTTAATTTTCATTTCAAGTGAATGCGTTTACATTTATGGATTAAAAAAACCTAATCCACTACGTTCATGGATTAGGTTTTCTTAATTCAATATTATTTTAAGAATGATTTTAACATCCAGTTGTGTTTTTCAAGACTTGTTACCATTGCTAATAACATATCACCAGTCATATCGTCGTTAACTTTTTCTGCTAATTGAATACCTTCTTCTAATTGAGCAATTACAGTTGTGAAGTCTTTAGATAATTGTTCAACCATTTGGTTTGCAGTTAAGTTTTTCTCAGCTTCTTCAATAACTGACCATTCTAATGCTTCTCTTAAAGTAGCGATTGGGTTACCTTCAATTGCTAAAATACGTTCAGCTAAATCGTCAACATACACACTTGCTTCATTGTAAAGTTCTTCAAATTTCTCATGTAGTGAGAAGAAGTTTGGTCCTTTAACATACCAGTGATAGTTGTGTAATTTAGTATATAATACTGTCCACTCTGCTACTTGTTTATTTAACGCTTCGATTACTTCTTTATTATTTGTCATTTATTTTACACTCCTCTGTAGTTATCTTTTCTTGATTACATTAATTATTATATTATAATCATTCTAATCTGTCAACTATATTTAGTGATTTATTTATAATAATTATAAATAAGAGTTTAAATCTACATAAAAAGAAGGTAAAGCCTACATTAGACTTATACCTTCTTTATCGTTTTATAAACATTTATTTTGCTTTCTCAAGCTTAAGTGGAATCTTAATTTCTTTCTCAAGTTTCTTACCGTCCATCAATTTAATGATAGAGTCTACTGAAGCTTTACCCATCATATCAGGTTGTTGAGCGACAGTTGCATCTAGTTTGCCGCTTTTAATTGCTTTCATTGCATCTTCATTACCATCAAATCCAACTACGATTACATCTTTATCACCAATTGCTTCGATAGCACCGAGTGCCATTTCATCATTGTGTGAGAATATCGCTTCTACTTCTGGATGTGCTTGTAAAATATTTTGTGTCACGTTTAATCCTTCTGCTCGATCAAACTTAGCACTTTGTTTAGCAATGACATCAAGTGATTTGTCGGCAACTTTATGGAAACCTTCTCCTCTTTCTCTTGTTGCACTTGCACCTGGAACACCTTCTAATTCGGCAACTTTCGCATTTTTACTTAATTTATCTAAAATAAACTGTCCGCCCATTTTACCGCCTTCAACGTTATCTGAAGCGATAAATGTAGCAACATCACCTTTATCAACTGATCTATCTAATGTAATAACAGGTATACCTTCATTATTTGCTGACTGAACCGCACTAGAAATTGCACTAGAATCTGTTGGATTGACAACTAAATAATCAACTTGTTGTTGAACTAAATCTTCTATATCATTTGTTTGTTTAGCTGAATCATCTCTTGCATCGACTACTTTCACTTTCATACCTTGTTTCTCAGCTTCTTTTTCAATGCCTTCTTTAATTGAAACGAAGAATGGATTATTTAATGTTGAAACACTGACACCAATTGTTATATCAGATTTTTTCTTATTTGTTTTACCTTCATTATCTTTTTTCAAAGGCGATTCAAGTGAACATGCCGCTAAAAATAACACAGTTGTCATTATTAGTATTAATAATTTCTTCATTTGTTTTCCCCTCAATCTAATTGATTATTTTTTTCTATCTATTAATACAGCAATTAAAATAACAATACCTTTTACGACTTGTTGGTAGAATGATGATACACCTAATAAATTCAATCCGTTATTAAGTACACCTATAATAAGTACACCAATAAACGTTCCAACAATTCTACCTTTACCGCCTGTTAAAGAAGTTCCGCCTAATACAACTGCAGCGATAGCATCTAACTCATATGATGTACCGGCTGTAGGTTGAGCTGAGTTTAAACGTGATGTTAAAATTGCACCTGCTAATGCAGACATTAAACCAGAAATACCATAAATTAAAATTTTCACTCTGTTTACTTTAATACCAGAAATTTTTGAAGCTACTTCATTACCACCGATAGCATATGTATGTCTACCAAATGTTGTTTTTTGTAAAATAATCGCCAATATAATAAATACAATAATCATTGTGACTGCTGGTACTGGAATACCAAAGAAATAACCTTTACCAAATAGTTGGAACATATAACTATCACCTAAATTAGTAATAGGGTTACCATCTGTAACAACGAGTGTTAAACCTCTAAATATTGTCATCGTTGCAAGTGTTGCGATGAATGGTGCCATACTCCCGAATGTTACTAATACACCGTTAAATACACCTAATAAGAAGCCACCAAGTACTCCGACAATCAATGCTACGATTGGATCTAAACCACTTGTAATTAATATTGCAGTAAATGCACTTGATAATGCGAGTATCGAACCGACTGATAAGTCTATGCCGCCAGTTAAAATAACAAATGTCATACCAAAAGCAATTAACCCGTTAATTGAAACTTGCCTTAATAAGTTTAATAAATTCGATAAATCTAGAAATGCAGAGTTCATAATACTAATCACGACGATTAATAATATAAGTCCTATAAATGGAATAATTTTTTCGACTAATGAAGTCTTAGCTGTTAGTTGTTGCATGTAATTCCCCTCCTGTAGCTAATGTCATAATATTTTCTTCTGTTATATTTTCGCCTTCAACTTCACCTTTAATATTGCCTTCTTGAACAACAATAACGCGATCACTCATGCCGATAACTTCAGGTAACTCTGAAGAAATCATAATAATCGATACACCACGTTCAGTTAGCTCATTCATCAACTGATAAATTTCTCTCTTAGCACCAACATCTATCCCTCTTGTCGGTTCATCTAAAATCAAGATTTGAGCACCTGTACCAATCCATTTTGCCAACACTACTTTTTGTTGGTTACCGCCTGAAAGTGAGGATACTAGTGCTTTTCGTGGTGTCTTAATATTGAGCCTTTTGCTCATTTGATCCGCAAACACATGCGTCGCTTGTTCTTTAATAAACCCTTTATTCGAAAAGCTTTCAAGAGATGGTAGAACCATATTATGTTCGATTGAGAAATCGAGAATGAGTCCTTCATCTTTTCTATTTTCAGTAATTAAGCCTAAACCATGTTTCATTGCATCTTCCGGTGACTTAATCAATACGGATTTACCATTAATGTCTATATCTTTATGACCTTTATCAATTCCGAACAGACTTCTCATAATCTCAGTTCTACCTGCACCCATTAAACCACTAAATCCTAATATTTCACCTTTTCTTAATGAGAATGAAATATCTTTGATGCCTTGTTCATCATTATTAAGAGATTTAACATGCATCAATGTTTCACCTGGGTTGACTGTTCTTTCTGGGAATTGCTCTGTTAAGTCTCTACCTACCATCGATTTAACAATTTCATCATAATTGGTTTCACTTGTTGGTTTATACAATACAGTTTTACCATCTCTCATAACGGTAATTTCATCAGAAATCTCAAAAATCTCAGCCATTCTATGTGAAATATAAACAAATGAAACGCCTTGATTTTGAAGATTTTTAATGAGTTTAAACAACTGTGTGATTTCTTTATCTGTAAGTGCTGCAGTTGGTTCATCCATGATGATAATTTTTGCATTGGTCATTAAAGCTTTAGCAATTTCTATCATTTGTTGTTCACCGATTGAACATTTTCCTGCAACTTTCTTCAATGAGATATTAAAGTTTAATTTTCCAAAGACTTTTAATGCTTCTTGTTTCATTTTCTTCTCATTTAATATACCAAATTTATTTCGCATTTCTTTCCCAATAAATAAATTTTCAAGTACTGTTAACTCTGGCCAAATATTAAGCTCTTGATGTATAAACGTAATACCTGCTTCTTCTGACATTTGAGCATCTTTAAAGACAACTTCTTGATTGTGATAATTAATTTGACCTGCATCTTTTTCATGAATACCAACAAGAATCTTCATTAAAGTAGATTTCCCTGCACCATTTTCTCCCATAAGTGCATGAACTGAAGCTTCTTTTAATTTAAAATCTACGCCTGTTAACACTTTATTTTGGCCAAACGCTTTATGTACACCAGACATTTCTAGCATGAAATCCCTCCTTAAAATAAAACATCACTTTCTAATATGACGTTTGCATATGGTGTTGCTTCCCCTGTTCTTATAATAGCGACAGTATCTTGTGTTAATTTTTTAAATGCTTCATGTGATACAAATTCTCTTTCAACATCTGTTTCTTTAATCTTTTCATAAAGTGGTGAATTATCAGTCTTAATTTCTTCTGCAAAAATCATTTTCTGTACAGACATATGTTCTAACAAAATATCGTAAACGCTTTCAAAACTTGGTACACCAAAAGTCAGTGCTAAATCAATTTTTCGCACGCCTTTTGGTACTGGTAAACCACAATCTGCGATCACAATACGATCTGTATGACCAAGATCGCTTAATACTTTAGAAATTTCACTGTTTAATATCCCTGTCTTATACATCCCATTCTCCTTTAATATCTTGTAATGTTGGCATTCCACCTTGTGCACCTAATCCAGTTACTGAATGACTTGCTGCTAAATTAGCAAATGCTAATGATTGATCTAAGCTGTATTCTTTTTGAAGCGCTACTGCAAATGCACCATTAAATGTATCTCCAGCACCTGTCGTATCTTTCACTTCACGTTTATAACCTGGTACTTGAACTTTTTCTTTACCATTATGATAAGCTGCACCTTTATCGCCTAAAGTTACAATCAATTTCATTGGATAAGCTGCTAACGCTTCATCTAATTCACCTTTAAACATCTCATCACTTTCTGTTTCATTTGGTGTTAAATAATCGACTTTTTCAATAACAGTGTTGCTTACTTCTCTATACGGTGCGGGATTCAGAATAGAAATCAAACCGTGTTCTGAACAATATTCAACCGCAAATTCAACAGTTTCACTTGGAATTTCTTGTTGTAATAAGACGATATCTCCTTCTGACAATGCTTCTAGATGTTTTTTAACATAGTCTGGTGTCACTTCATTGTTAGCTGAAGGTACGACAATAATACTATTATCTTGTTCAGATAATGTTATATGTGCTGTTCCAGATGGCATTTGTGTAACGGGTTCCACACCATCCACAATAACGTGATTATTTTGAAGATTTTCGTATATTTCTTTACCAAAATCATCATCGCCAACTCTACCAATCATATGTACATTATCGCCTAATCTTGCAGCTGCGACTGCTTGGTTCGCACCTTTCCCACCAGGTGTTGTAAAGAAATCGTCCCCAAGAATTGTTTCTCCTTTACCTGGTCTTTTAGACGCTGATACAACTAAATCTATAGACATACTTCCGATAACTGTAATTTTATTCATATTAATCTCTCCTTGTTGATTGTCGTTCTACTAAAGTAACATCTAATATTTGATGATGTTCTCTTTGTTTACCTTCCAACTGTTTAATCAATTGTTGACAAGCTTTTTGACCAATTAAATAAGCAGGTTGATGAATCGTTGTTAAACTTGGTGAATATGTACGTGATAACGGAATATCATCATATCCAACAACTTGTATATCATCTGGTACTTTATATTGATGATTATAAAGAATACTCATGACGTTAAATGCACCTACATCATTACTACAAATAATACTATCAATGTCGTGTTCTTTAATTAAGTTGAGAAAATCATCTTCTGATAAAGATAATTCATTAGCTGAGATATACTTGATACCCGCTTCATCTAACATTAACTTCGCACCATTGAATCGCTCTCTAAATGATTTGTAATTTAAGTCTTGTTCTAAAATAAGAACAGATTGTGCTTTACCATTTATCACTGCTTGAGCTTGAAGTTGTCCACCTTTATAATGATTTGTTTCAACAAATTCATGATCCTCGTACACACGGTCTAACAGAACAAAAGGCATATTATAAGATTTAAATGAATCAAAAGTTTCCTTACTCGATAATTGTGAAGCAATAATACCACTACAATTATGTACGTTAAATGTATTTAAATAAGCAAGTTCTTTCTCATCATTGCCATCACCATTTCCAATAATGATATGATAGCCCATCGCCATCGCTTCATCTTCAACACCTCTAGCAACTACTGTAAAAAAAGGGTTACTCATATCTGGTAACAATAGTCCTATCATTCTAGATTGTCGTTTATATAAAGTTCTTGCTGTTTCGTTAGGTCGATAATTTAATTCTTGAATTGCTTTATCAATTTTATCTTGTGTTTCCTTCTTAACATAACCACTTTTATTAAGCGCTCTAGATACAGTAGCAACAGATACTCCCGCATGTTGCGCAACTTGTTTAATTGTTGCCATACTTCAACTCCCTTTTATGTAACCGTTTACACAAAAGGATATCACGCAATCTTTATTTATGCAATATTAATTTAAAAAATATTTTCTTTCTTCAGGTGTCGGTATCTTACATTCGTTTTTCAAAATCACTTTATGTCTGATTTTGGCAAATACATCGTAACCAACATCTCGAACACATCTCGGTATCCATTTCAAAGCCCATCCCAATAGTTGATAGCCTTTTATTTGATATAATAAATGAATAATCGCACTTGATTTAATCAATACTTTGTCACCATCTACAACGATAATACTATCAATTTTTTGCAAGTCAGGTCGAACATCAATTAAATGATCACCATATGAAGATTCAAGTTGAGCAAATTGAAAACGAGTCGAAATCTTATGATGAATTAACCACATCACAGCACGATTACAGTATCCACAATCCCCATCATAATAAACAATAGCGATAACAATCACTCCAATCATTATTTTCTTTAACGTAACACGACAGTATGATAAATAAAAGTTTTACGAACACAATTACGAATAATGTCCCTAAAAATAAAAAGTGCTAAGACACTTCTGTCCTAGCACCTCTTCATTTCTATTATTAAGTAGCTTGTTTTTTAAATGCTTTATATTCTTCTTCATTAATTTTGATAATTTTAAATCCTACATATCCAAAGATGACGGATATAATTGGTACTGTATAATTAAAGATTGCATAAATGCCATATTCTAATACATTCACATTCAATGTTTGGGCGATAAATACCCCACATGTATTCCACAAGAAGAATACGGATGTTACTGTACCGCCGTCTTCAAGTGCACGTGATAAGTTTTTCGGATGTAGCCTTCTTTCCAAAAATGTATTAATGTACATTCTTGAAGGTACTACAATCGATATGTATTGTTCTGAACATGAAGCGTTTGTACCTATACATGAGATAATAACAGATGCTATTAAACCACCAGTACCTTTTGCGATTTTTAAAATTTTTGTAATGATAGCTTTCAGCATGCCTGAGTATTCTAGAATGCCTCCAAATGTCATAGCAACTATAGTCATTGAAATTGTATAGAACATGGATTCTAATCCACCTCTGTTGAACAACTCTTTAACTAAGTCGTTTTTTGTTTCTAGTACAAAACCAGTTTGTAATGTTTTCACACTGTCATGAAGACTACCACCTTGAATAAATATTTGTGATAAGAATCCTAAGACAATACCGACGACTAAAGCTGGGATTGCTGGCACTTTAAATGCTACTAATATTATAACAATTACGGGTACGAGCAGCAGCCACGGTGAAATTGTAAATTTATTTAGCATTTCACTATTGATAGCATCTATTTTTGCTTGATCCATATTACCAGCTGAAAATTGTTGTCCTAAAATAAAAAATACAATTAGTGAAATGATAACGGCAGGTACAGTCGTATAGAACATGTGTTTAATATGATCAAATAAATCTGTACCTGTTAGTCCTGCTGCTAAGTTTGTCGTATCTGATAATGGACTCATCTTATCACCAAAGTATGATCCTGATATAATAGCTCCGGCTATCATGCCAGCTGGAATATCCATACTTAATCCAATTCCCATACCTGCTACACCAACTGTTGCCATTGTTGACCAACTACTACCAATTGCTAATGATACGATTGCACAAATAACTGCGATGGTTACTAAAAATAATGATGGCGTTATTAATTTCAAGCCATAGTAAATCATTGTGGCTACTATGCCTCCACCTATCCAAGCACCAATGATCAGTCCAACTAAAATGATAATAACGATTGCTGGTAAGGCTAGCCTAATACCTTTATACATCATTTCTTCAATGTCTTGCCAGCTATACCCATGATAGTACGCTACAATTGCAGCAATTGCTGTTCCTATCATTAACGGTATGTGCGGAGCTTGTTCTAAAACGACTACCGTAAATAACATACTGATAATCATAAATAAAAATGGCACAACGGCCCAAAAGAAACTAATCTCTTTCTTAGATGTACTATTCTTCTCCATAGATAACCTCCTAAAATAAAGCGCTTACATTTATAATTTTAATATTTCATGCTACATATTACAATGCCATAATTACAAAGCCTGGACAAATATTTATGTGCCAGGCTCATACTTATAACTCATATAATTATTCATTAAGCATATATATAACTTCTTGCATAATTTCATTGAATTCTTCTTTATATTCATTGTTAAAACGTAAAATTACTGCTCGTTCGTCTGATTTTAAGCGATTTTTTAATATGTATCTTTTCTCAAATAAACGTTTGATCGCTCTCGCTGATTTATTTTGTTTAATATAGCCTTTTTCAATAGCATCTTTAAGATGTACTTCTTCCACTTCATTTAATTTCATTAAAAAGAAAAATTCATGCTTCTTTAGACCATACTTTTGTTCAATAACTAAAAAGATATTATCAATTTTATTTTGCTGATCGAAAAACGCTGAACATGTTGAAATTGCTTCTGAATAAGATTGAGTCTTCATAGTCTGACCTCCTGTTTTTTCCATTAATTAGATTTTCTTAAAATAATTTTAACACAAAATTAAATAACATCAATATGGAATTTAAATATATATTTGACAATTTATGTATTTTTATAGCAGTTAATTATCAAACCGAATTGACTAACTCACAAAGTGCATAGAAGTACTATAATTTTACAAATAAAAAAAGATTATAACTGTAATCGTTATAATCTTTTTCTTGTATTCAATTAATTGTAGATACTTACTTTTTAGTTTTATCTTTTAAATAGAATTCTTTTCCAGTAAAGAATTCTGTTGTTAAACTTTTAACTTTAGGCGCTAACATCACGACTGCGATAATATTTGGAATCAATATACATGCAAGTGCAATGTCTAATAAATTCCAGAGTTGTGTACCAGCACCGAATGCACCAAGTGCGATTGATAGTACATAAACAATCTTCATAATAAATCCTGCCGTTAAGCCAAATAAATATTCTGCCATTCTTGAACCATAGTATATAACAACAATGATTGTCGAGAATACGAAGAAGACCATAGAGATAGAAACAATCCAGCTTCCAAATGTTCCAAATGCATTGTAAAATGCACGAGCTGTAAGTGCAGCAGATTGTTCTTTAGCATCATTATCTTTCCAAACATCAGATACTAAAACGACAAATGCTGTCGTACTACATATGATTAATGTATCTACAACAATTTCACTTACACTCCAGAAAGCTTGTCTTACAGGATGATCTGTCTTTGCAGCCGCATGTGCAATTGGTGACGTACCAAGACCTGCTTCATTCGAATAAATACCACGTGCAAATCCCCAACGTACTGTTGTGGCTAAAGCAGCACCGAAACTACCACCTAATGCCGCATCTGGATTAAAAGCCTTCTCAACAACTAAAGCAATTACGCTAGGCACATGTTGAATATTCAGTATAATAATCAAGAAGCCCATAATACAATATAAGCCTACCATAACCGGTACGATCATTTCGGTAAATGTTGCAATACGCTGAATACCACCAAATACAACTAAAGCTGCAATAACAGCTAGTACAATTCCTGTTATACCCATGTGAATATCGAATGTATCTTGTACAGTACTTGCTGCTGAATTCCCTTGTACCATAATACTTGGGATAAGTTCAATCATTAAAGCAAATGCAAATACAAACGAGAATACTAGTCCGACTTTTTTATTTTTGAAACCTTTTTTCATATAATATGTAGGACCACCAACAAATTCTCCTTTATCGTTTTTCTCACGATAATATATACCTAGTACATTTTCGGAATATTTTAATGCCATTCCTAGAAACGCAATCACTAACATCCAAAATACTGCACCAGGTCCACCCATCATAATGGCTGTAGGTACACCGACAATGTTTGCCGCACCTACTGTTGATGATAAAGCAGAAGTTAACGCTTGTCTCGGAGTAATCGTACCTTCTCCTTTAGGTTCTTTATTAATACTTCCAAAAGTTTGTTTCATCATGTAACCAAAATGTCTGAATTGAATTAAACCTAAATACAATGTTAAAAATAAGCTTGATACTAATAAAAGTGTGACGATTGGATACCCCCATAACCAATCTGAGAATGCTACGATTTTCTCCATAAAATGACCCCTTTGCTATTTTATTTGTGAAATATAAACCAAGCATAATTCTATATTACAGAATATTCTGCAATTTATAAACCTTTAAAAATATAAAAACGGAATAAAATCTTAAGTGTTAAGATTTTATTCCGTCTATTTTATCCTACATGTAATACTCTACAATGTTTTAAAAATTGATGTGAGTATTGTTCTTTAATTTCTTCAATCGAACCATAACATAAACCAATCATGCGCCATTTAGGATTATGACGATAGAATGAGTCTTTTTCTAAACTCCACTTCACCATTTTACCTTCGTGATTATATCTTGGTAATGTCATTTCGTATCCATCAAGCACATTTAAGAATAATTGAAAGATTTCTGGATCTATTCTTTCAAACTGGTCAATCACTAGCCATTCTCTTTCTGAGTTCGTAATATGTCCTGTAATGAAACCTTCTCTATAATATAAAGCGCCACTTTCATTTGGTAAATATCGACCATATAACATTTCTTCTGAGAAATCAGGATGACCTACTGTATATATACCTTTAGCAAGTTCACGTTCAACATAATGTTTCGCTTTTTTCAAACCGTCTTCCTTATTGTCACAAAGCATTAAAATAATAGGTTTATCTTTTTTAGGTTCATTTTCCTGTTCACGTTGAACAGACATCTCATATTGATTACTAGAACTTTCTTTGTAAGTTCCGTTACTCATATCTATCATGGCATCATATTGTGCTTTTGTTAAATTAGCAATAGATTGTTTTGAACTATCTTGCAAGAAATATAATTTCTTTAAAGTTTGATGTCTATTTAATTCGCCAATATTCACAGGATTAATATCTTCATGGTATTTAACTTCAATACACGTAGAATCTGTTCTACCTGGTTGTGGTGGCAACTTATGTATACTATCTGACACTTCCCCAGTTCCTATTATAGACTGATTAGCATTTCTACTTAAAAATATAATCTGGTCTCCTATTTCTAACTGAGTATAGTACGTATAACCATTTCTCTTTATACCATTTACAGTATGTGTAAATATTGTATATGTTTGATCTGATTCAAATTGAATTTCTTCTGTTAACAAGAAATACCTAGGAATTTTTATAGCGCCTTGTCCTAACCCTATAATTAAATCGAATTCTTCTTTCGTAATTCGATTAAACAATTGTTCTGTCATCTGTTTAATTCTAGATTCTAATTGTTCACTTCTCTTTAAATATTCAATAGATAACATTGTTAAAGATTGCTCAAACTTAAATTGGATACTTACTTTTTGATTACCACCCGTTTGAACTTGTAAGATCTCACCGAACCCAAGTAAGCCGACTTGATTTTGTACTTGATAATAAATCACTTTATCTCCTGGTTTGGCTGTCTTAAATGCATGATAGCCTTGCGTTGGATTAAAGCTTGCACCTGATTCAAACACTGCAGTTTGGCCTTCTAATGGTTCCGTATGACGCCACCTATTATATCCACAATTTAACCAAAAGTAGTTTCTTTCTTCAGACATATGTATACTCCTTAATATCTATAATGATCGATTTTCATAATGATGTTTACTTTGATATCTTAATTTTATTTTCATATAAAAATTACGCTTAAAATTTACTTTTTTAACAACACATTAATATTAACATTGTATAAGACATTCACACTCATGTCTATGTTTACAATTATAAAAAAAGAGCCGTGGACACATCATAATGTCCAAGACTCTTCAATGATTAATGTATAAAATTATAACTTGAAACTTGAGAAGCTGGTACCGTTCTGTAAGTTAGTACACCTGGTGATGAACTAAAGTTCATTTCAGATACTTGTATGCTTCCGTTTGAATTAATTCTTTCAACAAATGATACATGACCATAGTATCCAGCTGATGATTGAAGGATTGATCCAACTGATGGTGTGTGATTTACAACATAACCATCTTTAGCAGCTGCACTTGCCCAGTTGTTTGCATTCCACCAATAAGTACTAATTGGTTTACCTATAGCTTGACGACGGTTAAATACGTGCCAAGTACATTGACCCCAGTCGTATAAATTTTGATGATTGAATGTCGGTGATGTGTATCCACTGTTGCTATTTGAATTAGAAGTAGAACCTGAACTTGAAGTTGTTCCACTCACTTTTAATTTTTGTCCCGGATAAATGATGAAGTTTGACAAACCATTTAATGACATAATTTTTTGGTATGTCGTTCCATATCTAGCTGCAATCGCTGATAGTGAATCTCCTGACTTAACTGTATAAGTAGAAGTGCTACCTGAAGCATTAGACGCTCCACTGTTACTAGAGCTACCCGTGTTACTACTAGAAGTTGCTGTACCATTAACTTTTAATTTTTGTCCCGGATAAATAATTGTGTTGCTTAACCCATTCAATGACATAATTTTTTGATACGTTGTACCATATTTACCAGCAATAACCCCTAATGTATCTCCCGATTTTACTGTGTAATATGTCGTTGATGAAGTTGAAGTATTACTTGAGCTCGTGTTTGATGTACTTGATGAATTTGAAGTTCCAGGAACTTGCAATACTTGATTAGGAAAAATAAGGTTTGAACTTAATTTATTTAAGCTTTTAATTTTCGCAATCGTTGTATTATGTTTATCAGCAATCAGCCATAAAGAATCTCCACTTTTAACTTTATAAGTTGCTGCTTCCGCTTGATGAGAAGATACTGCAACTGCCACTGAAGCACCAACAAATGCCGCTATTGTCTTTTTCTTCAAAATAACTTACCTCCATCTTCTTACAGTTTTTTTATGAATTCTTATTAATTATACACCGTAATCTTTACCGTTTATATTACAGTTTTATTTCATTTTCATTAATCCTATAATAGTATATTACTTTTAATGATTAATTAGAAAATGAACAAATATAATAAATCGCATATTATAAATAGCGCAAGGTAAATTGAGGAGGAAGATAATATGTGTGAGTGTTATAATGCTGTACCTTATTTACAAAACTCGGCTGAACTGTTACTAACGGCCCCCTTATTTACAAAACTCGCCTGAACTGTTACTAACGCCCCCCATATTTACAAAACTCACCTGAACTGTTACTTAAAATACAAAAAATAGCACGAGACATATATTATGCCCCGTGCTATTTTAAATGCTTTATACGATCAGCGATAACCCTGCTAAGCATGGCATAAGATTGACTAATATACCGCCTATTTTGAGTCCTACAGATATGTCTTTGTCTTTTAATGTAGAGATTGCAAGTATTAAACCAATTAACGCAATGATAAATGGTATGACTGGCGTTGGATACTTAGGCATTCCGAAAAATAAACCTAATCCTGCAATGACTGCACATACTAATGATAAATATAGAAATTTTTTCATATGATAGACCCCAATCTACACATAACTAATGATGACTTCTAATTCACCATTTATGTGATTATCTAAATCATCTGCTGTCATGATTAAATGATCGCCTTTTTCTACTTCAAATACATTACCATCTGTAATAATTTCTCCGCTTCCAGCTATCACACTTACTAAGCAATAGTCTCTAGGTTTTCTGAAATTAAACGTCCCACTAATTTCCCACTTAGCAACAGTAAAGAAGTCGCTTTCGATTAATAATGTTCCTTTTTGGTCTTCATCATCAATCTTTTTAGGTGGTACATTTGGACTTTGTGCACCTACTGTTATAACGTCGATACTCTTATCTAAATGAAGTTCTCTCTTCTTGCCGTCTTTATCAATTCTGTCATAATCATAAATTCTATATGTTGTATCAGAATTTTGTTGTGTTTCTAGAATCATAATACCGCTACCTATTGCGTGAACTGTTCCACTAGGTACATAGAAGAAGTCTCCTTTTTCTACTTTTACGCGTTTAAATAAATGATTCCAATCTTCATTCTGTATAAACTCTTCTAATTGTTGTTTTGTGTTTGCGTATGTGCCATATATAATTTCTGCATCTTCTTTAGCATCTATAATATACCAACATTCTGTCTTACCAAATTCACCGTTTTCATGTTCATGTGCATATGTATCATCAGGATGTACTTGTACAGATAGTTGATCATTTGCATCAAGAATCTTAGTTAATAATGGGAACTTTTCTTCTGTAGGATTACCGAAAAGTTCTGGGTGATTTAACCAAACTTCATCTAAAGTTTGTCCTTTATATGGTCCGTTTGCGATTTCGTTTGGCCCATTTACATGTGCAGATATTCCCCAACATTCACCGATTCGTCCTTCAGGCAGGTTATATCCCATATTTTCTAAATTTCTACCACCCCATATACGTTCTTTGAATACAGGCTTTAAAATTAATGGAGACATTCAATCATCCTTTTCTTATTGTTGTTATATATTGTATACCGCTTATTTTTATAATCATTTTAATGTACCAATGGTGATTGTACCATAACGACACTATATTGTGGAATACTCATAACACAGATAGATCGAATTTATAACTATTATTAATTTTATAATTATTAAAATGCATAATACTATTTATTAAAATAAATATCTCCTCCTGGTCCTAGAGGTATACCAAGTAAGTACCATATAATCATAAATAATGGCCAAACGATTCCTAACACAATTGAATATGGCATTAAACTAGATATTAATGTACCTAGTTTCATATTTTTATCATATTTTTGAGCATATGAAAGTAATAATGGTAAATATGGCATCATCGGTGTAATCGGATTTGTAATGGAGTCTCCGATACGATAAACCATTTGTGTAAATGCTGGATGATAGCCTAATAACATAAACATTGGTATAAAGATTGGTGCTAATATTGCCCATTTAGCCGAGGCACTTCCAATTAATAGATTGATCAAACTACTTAGAATGATAAATCCAATAATCAAGATGACGCCATTTTGACCTTGCAATAATTCTGCACCTTTTACAGAGATCACAATACCTAAATTACTCCATTCTAAATATGCTAAAAGTTGAGCAGCAAAAAATACAATAACGATAAAGCTACCCATTGTGGACATGGAATCTGATAACATTTTTCCTAAATCTTTTGTATTTGAGATTTTCCCGGAAAGAATACCATATACAAATCCAGGCACAAAAAAGATAACTAAAATAATGATACCTACACCATCCATCAATGGTGCTTTATCAATTAAACTACCTGTCTTTGGATTTCTTAACCAACCATTTTCAGGAATCGCTAAAGCAAGTAATAACGCCACAACAACAAAGAAACTAATATTGGCATACTTTAATGCTTTACTTTCTTTTGCACTAATTTCATTATCATCACTTTGAGCCTCATAACCTTCATCAGGTTTGTATGTACCTAAACGTGGAATAACGACTTTCATACTGACGTAATAAATAGCTGGTAATAAGATGATTGTTGATGCTGCAATAAAATACCAGTTCATCGCGACATTTAAATTGATATCTTTATCAATTATTTCAGCTGCTGGTTTCGTAAATGCATATACTAACGCATCACTCATACCTAATGTAACGTTTGCAGCAAATGCACCTAGTGCTGAGGCATAAGCCATCGCAAGTCCAGCAATCGGATGATAACCTAACTTTATAAAGACTAATGCTGTTAATGGTGGTAACACGACTGGCGCTGCATCTCCTGCAGCATTACCAATAATACCTACAAATATAATAATGGGTACAATGATTTTTCTAGGTGCTTTCTGAACAACTTGTATCATTAACTTATCAAAATACCCCGTCTTTTCAGCAACACCTATCCCTAACATAACTGCTAGTACTAAGCCTAATGCGGGAAATTCCGAAAAATTCGTGATAGATTCACTGATAATCTTTCCAAAACCTTCTCTAGAAATTAAATTTGTAACTTCTACAGTCTTCCCAGTTGCAGGACTTTCAACTTTTATGTGAAATAATGAAATAAACCAAGACAGAAATATTAACGCTGCACATAAGAAGAAAAACAGTATACTTGGATCTGGTAATCTATTACCTGCCCTTTCTATTAAATTAAGAAATCTATTAATGATTGAAACCTTTTCTTTTGTTTGATTCATATATAATCCTCCAATCAGTAAATTAAAAACAGTATATCAAACTGTATTTATTTTTTGAAGGTTCTGATAATTTTATAATTATTTTTATATCAAGTCTTTATATAAATTTTTAAATCACTTTTAAGTGTAAATTTGGCATCTTTTTTTAAGAATTAACATTGATAAAGTGCACCGTTGACCTTATACTAAGTATACAGATGATAAGTTGTAATAAATGTACTTCATTTTCGAATAGACATCATGCAATTTATTATTAACTGTAAGAAGTCTTTATATATGATTATGAAATGGAACGGATGGGGTTACATACCCTAAAGCGATAAGCCTCCTGAAGCTTATCGCTTTTAATTTTGCATAAAATAAAAAACTGCTATCATGTCTATGTAAGACATCAATAGCAGTTATCATCATCAAGTATTATTGATCTATTTTTTTAATATTACTAAGTACAACTTTCTCTACTTCTTCTAAATGAAAAGCCATCTTATGTTGCGCACGCTCTGCATTTTGAGATTTAATAGCTTCAAAAATTTCTTTATGCTCATTATATAACTTCTCGATTGATTTACTTTTCGTATATAAATAAATCCTTCTCGTTTCTTTCATTGTATGTCTCATAATTTCAGATACATTTAACAATAATTGTTTAAGCATATCATTTTTAGCCGCTTCTACTACAGCTAAATGAAATTTCAAATCAGAAGCTTCTCCTAATTCATTGTCTTGAATGGCTTGTTTCATATCTTTTAATGCAGATTCAATAGCATGTAAGTCATCATCCGTTCTTTTTTCTGCTGCTAGTCTTGATACACCGACTTCAACAATTTTACGAACCTCTAGTAGATTTTCAATATCATTGACGTCTCCATTGATTGCTTCGATATTAAAATAAACTTCTTCTCTTTCAACGATGAAAGTACCTTGCCCGTGTTTAATTTCTACATAGCCCATTGCTCTTAACGCATTCAATGCTTCTCTTATCGTTGCTTGTCCTACCCCAAAACTTTCAGATAAAGCCTTTATAGATGGTAAGCGGTCTCCTATTTTCAAACGACCTTCATTAATATCTAATATGATGACATCTGCAACTTTTTCGTATAATTTCTTGTTCGATATCTTCATTCTTCTTTCTCCACCTTGTTAAAATCATTAGTAGAGCAATTATATCATTTAAAATATATTTCATCTTAAAGAATTTAAATTATTGATGAAATTCTCTTTTAATACTTTCCATTGCTTCTTCTAATGTTGCACCTGTTGATAAAGATACACTTGCTAAAAATGCACCTTCTACAATTGGACCGTCTACTTTGTACAATTTATATTCACCATCATATAAGTCTAACGCCATTTCTAAATTCATTTCAGATGAACCAATATCGTAAAATAACAAAGCATCTTCAGTTAATGCATCAATCACTTCATTAACCGTATCAATACTTGTGCCGATTTCACCTTCATTTGTCCCGCCTTTAGCGATAACTGTAACACTCGGAGACATTTGCTCCAATAATGCTTTTACACCTTGTGCGATATCATTGCTATGACTAATAATACCTATTGTCGCCATGTTTACACATCCTCACTTAAAGCTTTTAATACATATACCATACTTTGAGCACCAGGATCTATATGACCAATTGAATCCTTTTTGAAATAGGCTGCTCTACCCTTAGTTGCTTCTAAATCTTTAGTATCTTCAGCGAACTGTTGCAACACCTCTTCAGATAATGAATCCCCATTTGATAAATGATCTGAGGCTTTTAATAACACATCATACATTGTTTTTTCGCCACCTGTTACTTTACCTCTAGCAGCAACAGCATCTTTAAAAGTATTTATATATTCTAATAAATTATCAGAAGTGATTTCATCATAATTTAGACCTGCCATTTTAACAAAGCTAAATCCATACAGTGGACCTGATGCACCACCTACAGAACTCATTAACGTCATGCCTGTTGATTTCAATACATCACTCACTGTATCTCCTGTAACTTTCTCATCCACAGCTTTAAATCCACGCAACATATTAACACCATGGTCGCCATCACCAATTGCTCTGTCTAATTGTGTTAAATTTTGTTCTTCTTGTTCAAACGTATGACTTAAATCTTTAAGTTTGTTTAACAATGTTTCTGCGTTCATTTAAAATGCCTCCTATTTAAAATATTTACTTTCTGTCGGTGCGTTAAATGCTTCTTCTACTTCTTGTTGATAGGGCACTAATGTAATAGAAAATCCTTGCATATCTAGTGCAGTCATATAATTGCCAACAAAATATTTTTTAACATCTAATTCATTTTGTTCTGCATATTCATTAAAATAATGCGCGATGATTGCAAGTTCTGAATCTGGTGTCGCACCCATACCATTAATCATAGCGATTAATGATTTATCAGAAACTTCCTTTTCAAGTTCATGCATTAAACGGTTAATGATTTTATCGATTGTTTCAATATTTTCTTGATAAATACCACGTTCACCATGAATACCAATACCAATCTCCATTTTATTATCATCTAAATCAAATCCGTATTGACCAGTTGTTGGTACTAAACAAGGATAAATGGCCATTCCAATCGTTCTAATATTTTCAATAAATGATTCTACTTTTTCTTTAATAGTTGCTAAATTATATCCATTATCAGAGAGATAGCCGGCATACTTATGAACAAGAACTGTACCTGCTACACCTCTTCTATCTTGTTCATTTTCAATAGAAATATCATCACGTACGATAACTGATTGGCAAGATATACCTTCCATTTCTGCCATCTCTTGCGCCATTTCAAAGTTCATAACATCTCCGGCATAATTCTTAATGATTAATAAGACACCTTCATCAGTCGCGACATGTTTAATCGCTTCGAGAATTTTATCTGGTGTAGGAGAAGTAAAGACTTCACCACATACAGCTGCATCTAACATACCTTCAGCAACATATCCAGCATGTGCAGGTTCATGACCAGATCCACCACCAGAAACTAAAGCAACACCACTCTTTTTAACATTTTTACGAACGACAACATTGTCACTAATAATTTCAACTGAGTTATCCGTTACTTCGATTCCCTTAAGCATATCCGCTACAAAGTTTGTTTTTTCATTCATTAATTTCTTCATACAATGACCTCCCGTCTAAATTCTATGTTTTCTATTCCATTATAAAACGTTTAGATAGGTAAGCGTTAACAATATGAGTTAATAAGAAATGACAATTTAAGTTTGAGCGTGTATAGTGCTTGGGGACAGAACTCTGAGAAATGTCTCTAACGAGGGGGCTTACGGACAGAATTTTAAATAATGTCCCTAACGAGGGTGCCCATCTTATTACCATTATTCTGAATTATGGTAGTTACAGCATTCTTATTACCACTTTTCTGAATTATGGTAGTTACAGCATTCTTATTACCTCTTTTCTGAATTATGGTAGTTAGCGCGTTCTTATTACCACTATTCCGAATTTTGGTAGATACATTCCCACACATAAATAAAAAATCCGAGACAATAGGCTTTGTCTCGGATCCCCACTATTATTCTTCTATTCGATAGACTCTAGTTTCAAATGGTTCTAATTCGTTGTTATCTTCTATCGTTATATAGTTGTGCAATAATAATTTACTTTTTTCTATATTAAGTGGATATGTGATAGTAGCTTTTTCGCCTGTTAAGTTACTCATAATAATAACTTCTTCGTTATCTAATATGCGCTTATACGTATAGATTTGTTTATGATCTTTATCGACTAGTTCGTATTTACCGTAATTAAATACGTCGTAATCTTTTTTCAATTGAACCAAACGCTTATAATAATTTAATACAGAATGCTCATCTTCTAACTGATCTGCTACGTTGATTGTTTTGTAATTTGGATTTACGTGGAACCATGGTTCTGTTGTAGAAAATCCTGCATACGCACGATTATCCCACTGCATCATTGTTCGAGAATTATCTCTATTTACTTTACTCAAATTATTTAATAAAGATGATGTATCTTTTCCATTTTGTTCTTTCAATTTAATTTCATTTTTAACAGAAACGTCATTAAAATCTTCTAATGATTCAAACGGATAATTCGTCATCCCTATTTCTTGTCCTTGGTATATAAATGGTGTGCCTTTTTGTAAGAAATAATTTGTAGCATGACTAGTTGCACTTTCATACCAATAATGCTCATCATCTCCCCAAGTTGAAACGAGTCTTGGTTGATCATGATTTTCGATAAATAGCGCATTCCAACCAATGCCTTCAAGTTGGTCTTGCCATTTAGACATAATATTTTTATATTGTATAACATCAAATCCACTATCTTCAGTATTCCATAATCCTAAATGTTCGAACTGAAAAATCATATTAAATATACCATTATCAAATCCTACCCAATCATTCGCATCATCAGGACTGACACCGTTTGCTTCTCCTACTGTCATAATGTCATATTTATTGAATGTTTCATCTCTCAATTCACGTAAATGATTTAATATACCTGGTCTATTCGTATAGCGTTCAAACGCTGCTTTATACTGTTCATCACCTGGTTCGACTGGTATGTCGCCATCTTCAAATGATTTCTGAATATGTGTAATCGCATCTACACGGAAACCATCAATGCCTTTATCAAACCACCAGTTAATCATATTATATAATTCAGAGCGGACCGCTTCATTCTCCCAATTTAAATCTGGTTGTTTTTTACTGAAAATGTGCAAGTAGTATTCATCTGTTTCTTTAGTTCTTTCCCAAGCTGAACCATTGAAAATACTTCCCCAGTTATTAGGTTCTTTGCCGTCTTTTCCTTCTTGCCATATGTACCAATCTCTCTTAGGATTGTCTTTACTCGATTTAGACTCGATAAACCATGGATGTTCATCTGATGTATGATTGATGACTAAATCCAATATGAGTTTCATACCTTTATCATGTGTCTCTTTTAAAAGTAATTCAAAGTCTTCCATCGTACCAAACTCATCCATAATATCTTGATAATCACTAATATCATAGCCATTATCATCATTAGGTGATTTAAATATTGGCGAAACCCAAATCACATCTATACCTAGATCTTTCAAATAATCTAACTTTTCTCTAATACCATTTATGTCACCAATACCATCATTGTTAGAATCATTAAAACTCCTAGGATAAACTTGATAACATACCGCTTCTTTCCACCAAATTCGTTCCTCCATCATTTAGTCACCTCTTATTTTATCGTTGATTTTCTCTCTATTATATCTGTTGGAATAATCGTATTTTTTCTTAAAATATTAGGATTCTCAATCAGTTTAATTAAAGCTATACCTGCTTCCTCACCTAAATGTTCAGGATAAATATTAACGACCGTTTGAGGTGGTGAAGCAAAAGTATTAATAAATGAATCATTAAAAGTTGCTGTCATCACTTCATCTGGCACTCTTATATTAAGTTCATATAATGCGCTTAATAAATTAATATTGATCATGCTATCTGATGTAATAATCGCTGTAGGGAAAGTCGCAGTTTCTTTCATTTCTTTAATGATTGCAAATATTTCATCTCTGTTAGGATTTGCATGGTAAATTTCATATTGCTTTATACCATGTTTATCGCAAGCTTTCTTAAAGCCTTCTACCCTATCTATTGCAACAGCATATGAATCTGGTTCAGCTATAAAAGCTATATGCTCATGGCCTTTTTGAATCATAAATTCAGTTATCATTTGACTTGCTTCGACATTATCATTGTCGATATGAATAATTTCTCTTTCGCCTAGTTGTTTACCTACAACTACAAACGGAAATTGATATTTTTTGAGTAGTTGTGTAACGGAATCATTTTCTTTTGAATAAAGCATAATAAAGCCATCAATTGATTTAGATTTAATGAGATTTTCAACTTCCACTAATAAGTCAGCTTGTTCAACTGACGTAGTCATAATCGTTGAATATTCTCTTTGTTTACAAGCTATTGATATCCCCATCAGAACATCTGTAAAGAATGGATTTTGCGTCATTTCTTTAGAAGCTGATTTTAAAATTAAACCAATCGTTTTAGATTTTTGTGTTACAAGTGTTCTCGCGGCAATATTAGGTTGATAGCCCAATTGCTTCATCACAGCTTTAACTTTCTTTGATGTCTTATCACTTATACTTTTATGTCCACTTATCACTCTTGATACTGTTGATGGTGCAACATTTGCTTCTTTCGCAACATCTTTTATTGTAACCACGAGATCACTCCTTTATTATCCTTTTGTAGCACCTGCCGTTAAACCAGTTACTAAGTATCTTTGTAATAATAAGAATACGATAGAAATTGGTATTGCAATCATCATTGCCCCAGCAGCAAATACTGTAAAGTTGTTTCCGAATTTATCATTTATAAAATTAAATAATCCGACTGCTAGTGTGTATTTTTCAGGACTTCTTAATAATATTCTTGGCAGAATAAAGTCCATAAATGGTCCCATAAAATTAAATAATGCAACAACTGCTAGAATCGGTTTAGCTAACGGTAACATAATTGTGAAAAATATTCTCATATGTCCTGCACCATCTATTTTAGCAGATTCATCTAATTCTTTAGGGATTGTATCGAAATATCCTTTTACTAAGAATGCATTCATCGGAATGGAACCACCTATATAAATTAAAGTAAGACCAAATAGTGAATCTAATAAGCCTATTGTATTTAATAAGATATAAATTGCTACCATTGCCATCAATACAGGGAACATTTGTAAAATTAAAAATGCAATCAGTCCGTATTTTCTACCGACAAAACGATATCTTGAAAATGCGTATGACGTTAAACCAACAAAGATCACTGAGAATAATGCATTAGCCGTCGCCACGATTAAAGTATTCTTATACCAAGTGAGGTAGTCACTTGATGGATCAGTTAGTAAATAAATATAATTTTTCAAAGATGCATCTTTCGGAATCATCGAAGAACCATAAAGATTAGAACCTGAGTTGAGAGATAATCCTAAAGTCCACAGTAATGGATAAATAATGATAATAAACATAATAATCAAAATGCCATACATGATAATCGCTCTTAATATATTTTTATTCTTCTTATTCATTAAATATCCCCCTCATCTTTAAAAGTACTCGTCTTTCTAAATTGTAAGAATGCAATAATGGCAATAAACACGCCAATAATTAATGAAATCGTTGCAGCCATATTATAATTTTGCATATCAAATGTTAATCGATAAACCCATGAAATTAAGATATCTGTACTACCTGCATTCTGACCTGAAACAGGTGGACCACCTTTATTAAATAAGTAAATTAAATTAAAGTTATTAAAGTTTCCTGCGTATTGCATAATTAATAATGGAGCAGTCGCAAATAAAATATGTGGAAACGTAATATTTCTAAATTTTTGCCAACTTGATGCGCCGTCCATATCTGCCGCTTCATACCAGTCTGATGAAATACTTTGTAGAACACCTGTGAATAAAGCAAATACGAATGGGAATCCAAGCCATACTTGAATTAATATTAAAGCAACCTTTGCCCAGAACGGATCATTTAACCAAGCTGGTGCAATACCGAATAATGGTTGTAAGATATCATTATTAATCGAACCAAAATCATCATTAAAAATGGCAGCAAAGATTAATATTGTCACAAACGATGGCACTGCCCAAGGTAAGATTAATACTGTTCTAATTAGCTTTTTAAATCTAATAAGTGGATGATTAACAATAATAGCGAGTAATAACGCTAACGCGATTTGTAAAGTAGTCGCTACTAAAGTCCAAACAATCGTCCAAGTTAATACGTTAAAGAATGTTGTCTTCCAAATAGGTACCGTAACTAATGATTTAAAGTTATCAAATCCTACCCATTCTAATAAATGTCTAGGTGGTGCATTATATAAATTGTAGTTTGTAAAAGCTAAAAAACACATGAATAAAAGTGGAAATACGACAACAAATATTAATAAAAAGATACCCGGTGATATTAATAAATATGGGAAAGTCTTATCCCATGTCGCCGTCATTCGACCTTTACGATCTTTAATTTCAAATCCTTTATTATATTGATCTGCATTACGATAAGCATCTATGATATTCACGATATATAAAGTGATCGCAAATGCAATTAATAATAACGAAATGATACCTTGTGCTAATAGAACCCTTGAATCATCTAATTTAGGCACTGTACCTAAAGTGAATAATCCCCAGAATCCAATATTCATAAATTGATAAAATACTGAAATAAAACTAATAAAAAATACGATAAATATACTACCTTTTATATATCTTTTATTATAGAATTGGCCAACACCTGGAATAATCGATAGTATGGCAGCTAATTTTGGATTTCTCATTTTCACACCTTCTTTTATTTTTTAGATGCATTCATAATTTCTACTTGTTCGTCAATACCGTTTTTCGCTTCATCAAGTGCTTCTTTAGGGTCTTTACCGTTGGACATAAATACTGCTGCATTTCCCATCGGATCCCATACTTGACTCATCTCTGGAATATTTGGCATTGGAATAGCATTTTGAGCTTGTTCTTCATATGGCTTTAATAATTTATTTTTAGAAGAAACGTCTGTACGACCTGTAATTTCTTGCATTTCATCTGTATATTTCTGCATATTATCTTTATTTGTTAAATACAGCATTAAGTTTTTAGCCCAGTATTTCTCTTCACTATATTCGGATATAAACCAACCTCTTACCCCTAGGAATGGTTTCATTTCTTTACCATTATCAGTTGGGAAAGTTGCTGTTCCGAAATCATCGCCAAGTGCTTCTTTAAACTCATTCGTTTGCCAAGGTCCTGTAACAAACATGCCTACTTTGCCTTCTTTAAACAGTCCAACAATAACATCTTGATTAGCTGACTTCGTAATATAACCTTTGTCATACCAAGATTGTAATCTCTCTCCATTTTTCACGACAGATGGATCATTTACTGTAACATCATTTGTATTAAATCCATCTTTTTCTTCTTTAAATATGTATCCGCCTTGTGAGAATAAAAATGGATAATTAAAGTAGAAGTTCTTTGCATCAAACATAAATCCATATTGCTTTTTATCTTTGTCAGTTACATCTTTTGCGATTTTTTCAACATCATTCATCGTCTTTGGTGGTGTCTTAACGAGTTTCTTGTTATAGACAACAGCCGTTGATTCCACGATAACGGGTAATGCTAACTGTTTACCTTCATAATTTAAAGCTTGCAATGCTTCTTTGGAATAACCTTTCAATTCTTCATCTGTAAAATCAATTTCTGCTGCTAATCCTTGTAAATAAGCGTCTCCTGCACGGTCATGCGGTTGAAAGAATAAGTCAGGTCCATTACCTGAAGGACCATCAAGTGACAAGTTATCTACTTGATCATCTTGAGCTGTATTTTTAAGAATGACTTTAATACCTGTCTTTTTTGTATAATCTTCCGTTACTTTCTTATAAAAAGCCATTTGTCTATCGCCATCTACCCACATCGTAAGTGACTTAGGTTTGGCCGTTTTTTCATCATCATTTAATGCTTTATCAATATCTTCTTGCGTTCGATTAGGACCACAACTTGCAAGCAATAATGTCACGAGTAATATTGAGCAAATTTTTATTAAATGTTTCATCTAATCCCCTTCTTTCATTTATTGTTGATTCACTCAATAAATTAATTTTTTATTTTTTCTCCAGTTTCTTTATCAAAGAAGTGACATTTATTTAAATCTAAAGCGAGCTCAATTTCATCATTTGGATGAATAACTGTTCTAGCATCTAACTTGGCGCATATTTCTTCATCGTTAAATAATCCGTGAATCATAATTTCAGAACCTAATAATTCACTAACTAGTACTTTAGTCTTGAAAGTTACATCTTTATTAGCATTAATAAATACAGGTTCATCATGAATGTCTTCTGGTCGAATACCGAATCGTATCGTCTTGCCATCATAGCCGTTATGATTTAACATGCGTGCTTTACTTTCATTTAATTTAATCACTTGATTGCCAATTACTAACTCGTCTTTATTAACCTTTGCGTCAAAGATATTCATTGCAGGTGAGCCAATAAATTGTGCAACAAACTCATTCTCAGGTGCGTCATATACTTCACGAGGTGTTCCTATTTGCATAATATCTCCATCTTTAAGGACAACGATTCGTGTTGCCATCGTTAAAGCTTCTGTTTGATCATGTGTGACATAAATCGTTGTAGTTTGTAATCGTTCATGCAACTTTAATATTTCTGTTCTCATTTGAACTCTTAATTTCGCGTCTAAATTAGATAAAGGTTCATCCATTAAGAATACTTTCGCATCTCTTACAATCGCTCGACCTAATGCAACCCTTTGTCTTTGACCACCTGATAAAGCTTTAGGTTTTCTTGGTAAATATTCCTTCAATCCAAGAATTTCAGCTGCGTATTGAACCCTTTTATCTATTTCTTTTTTATTCATTTTTCGTAGTTTAAGTCCAAATGCCATATTGTCATAGACTGTCATATGTGGGTATAAAGCATAATTTTGAAAGACCATTGCGATATCTCTATCTTTCGGTGCGACATCATTCATTCTTCTATCATCAATAAAAAAATTTCCTGATGTAATGTCTTCTAATCCTGCGATCATTCTCAAAGTTGTTGACTTTCCACACCCTGATGGACCAACGAAAACAATAAACTCTTTATCTTTAATATGTAAGTTAAAATCATGTACTACAGTATTACCTTTGTCGTAAGTCTTCTTTATATTCTCTAATTTCATTTCAGCCATAGATAAACCCTCCATAATTGTAATCGCTTTCAAAATTTAATATAGATTTATCATATGTGTAAAAAGTTAAAAAGTCAACAATTTTATGCAAACGATTGCATTAATAATTTACGACAATATAAGCCATATATTTTCAAAAGAAAGCCTTTACATGCAAACGATTGTATTTTTTTAAGTTAAACCTCTTGCAATTATAGTACATAGGGTGTACTATACTCTTTGTATTAAGTACAGGAGGTGTACTAATTATGGAAGAAGAATTAAAAAAAGCTTTTAACCTATTCCAAGAATCCATCATTAATATACACAGTGAAGTTGCAAAGATTTTAAATAATTCTGGGTTAGATGAAGTAGTTTCTAAAGAACAATATCAAACTTTAAAAATTATTAAAGATTTTCCTAGGTGCACTTACAGTTTTATTGCAGCTAAACAAGGCGTCTTTAAGACCGCTATATCAAACAGAATTAATAAATTGAAGAATCTAGATCTTATTGCAATTCAGCAAGGCGAAGATAAGAGAGAGAAGTCTGTTTTACTAACGGATAAAGGTTTAGAACTTGTAAAGCGTACTGAAGATGTTATTTACGAAACATTTAATCGTAAACTGTCTTCTCACTTTTCAGACGAAGAGATTATAACGTTTGTTAAACAATTAGAGAAAGCTAATAAACTTATAACAGGAAAGGACAATGTTAATCATGTTTGATGATATAAAAAATTTATGGACACATAAGTTTCTACTCGTATCACTTATCGCAATTATGCTTATTCCACTTATTTATAGTTCAGTATTTGTAGGTTCTTTATGGGATCCATACGGAAAGACGGATTCATTAAAGATATCTGTAGTGAATAGCGATAACGGTGGAAAAATCAATGGTGAAAAGGCAGACATCGGTAAAGACGTAGTAGATAAATTAAAAGACAATGATAAATTTAAATGGGAATTTGTTTCTCAAAAAACTGCTGACAAACATTTAGAACATGGTGAATCATATGCTGTCATTTCTATACCAGCTGAAACGACTAAAAATGCAGGTTCTATGTTAGACAAAAATCCTAAAAAAATCGACTTAAATGTCAAAACGAACCCTGGTTATAGTTACACTGGTTCACAAATCGCATCTAAAGCTATTACAGCTGTTGAAGATAACTTAAGTGAATCTGTTCGTGAGAAATATATTTCAGAATCATTTAAAGGTATGAATAAATTAACAGATGGTTATAAAGATACTTCTAAAGCACTTGGACAAATGTCAGATGCAGAATCTCAACTCATTGATGGTAATAAACAAGTTGAGTCTGGATTAGAACAACTTGCTCCAATGGCTGGCGCAGAAGGACAACAACTTTTACAAGGCAGTATGAAAGTATCTCAAGGTTTAAATGATTTACAAGCTAATAACGATAAATTAAAAGCAAATATTGATAAAGCTATTAAACAATCAGATGATAAATACTTTGAAGACAAAAATGTTAAAGCAATCAATAATCCAGTCGTATCAAACGAGGATGATTTAACAGAAGTTAATAACTATGGTCAAAGCTTTGCGCCATATATCCTATCATTAAGTCTATATGTAGGTGCAGTTGCATTCTCAGCAGTTTACCCTATTGATAAGCGAATTGGTGATTCTACAGGATTCAAATGGTGGTTAAGTAAGTTTGCAATATTCATGATGCAAGCTTTAGGTTCAGCATTAGCACTAGCGGTACTATGTTTATACGGATTTGAAATTGATATCGCCAATCCAGGACACTTCACTTTAACACTTATCTTATGGAGTATTGCAGCATATATGATTGTGACATTCCTAACAGTAGTATTAGGTAATATCGGTAAATTCTTAGCGATTATACTATTAATCTTACAATTAGGATCAAGTGAAGGTACATTCCCAATAGAATTATCAGGTAAGTTCTTCCAAGACTTACACCCATTCTCTCCAATGAGTTATGTAATTAAAGCATTAAGAGAAAATATCTTTAACTTCACAAGCGACGTAACTTATGGACAATCAATGCTTATAATAGGACTTATCGCAATCGTATTCGCAGCACTTACATTACTTGTATATGTAATACGTTCTAAATATCCACACTTAAGACGTATCGCAAACGAAAACGACTATTAAGATGTAGAAAAGCACAACCTCGTGTGAGGTTGTGCTTTTTTGTAGTTTATTTTAAGTAGTGACGGCTCCGTTAGTTACACTTCTGCTGACTTTTGTTGCTATGGCCCTCCTTAGTTACATTTCGGCAGACTTTTGTAATTAAAACACCCGTTATGAACAAGTTTGACCAGAAATGTTCGTAACGACATCTCTATTAGTACTGTTAATATTCTATAACTATTTTACCAATACTTCTTCCTTCTTCTATTAAACGATGTGCTTCTGTAATTGTTTCTACACTTAATCCTTTTAGTGTCTTATTTACTGTCGTTTTAATCGTACCTCTATCTAATAAATATGTTAACTTTCTCAAATATTCATGATGTGCGATCATGTCGTCTGTTTCGTATTTTGGTCTTGTAAACATAAACTCAAATGAGAATATTACGCTTTTATCTTTTAATAAATTTAAATCTACTTTATCCATAAAATTAACAAGTGCTACGATTTTTCCTCTTGGCTTTATCATTTCTGCCATTACATTAAAGTAAGCATCACTACTATGTGTATTAAAGATATAATCTACTTGATTAATTTTATGTGCTCTTAATTCATCTGGTAAATGGTGTTTATGATTGAGTACTATATCAGCACCCATTTTCTCTGACCATCTTCTTGTTTCTTTACGTGATGCAGTCGTGATAACTGTTAGCCCCAAATGTTTCGCAATTTGAGTTGCGACAGAACCTACGCCACCTGCACCATTGATAATCAGTAACTTCTTATCTTTATTATCTTCAGGGTTAGATGAAATATTTAGGCCTTCTAATAACGCTTCAAATGATGTTAGTGCTGTTAAAGGTAAAGCTGCTGATTCAACGTAAGATAAGTGTTCTGGTTTAATGCCCACAAGTCGTTCATCAACTAATTGATACTCTGCATTCGACCCTTGTTTCGTATTTGTGCCAGAATAATATACTTCATCACCTACGTGGAATAATTCTACTTCTTCTCCAACCGCTTCTACAACACCTACTGCATCATACCCTAATATTTTAAATTCCCCATCTGATGTATTTCTTGATTTCGTATCTATAGGATTTATACTCGCAGCTTTCACATTTACTAAAATATTTCTTCCTTTAGCTTCTGGAACTGGTATATCTCTTTCTTCAAATTCGTTTGATACTTTCAAATCAAAACTGTTACTAAACCCAATTGCTTTCATCTAAAAGTCACCTCTTGTTTATAAATGTTTATGATAATAGTTATGTTCATCATCAATTTGCATACCTAATTTTTGATATAAACGATTACCAGCTATATTTGATTTTTCGGTTTCTAAATATATTGTCTCATATCCATTTTCTTTCCCATAAGTAAATGCTTGATTCATTAATTGCTCACCAATTCGTTGACCTCTCGCATCTGCAGTTAAAAATAAATCATTAATAATAAGTAGGTTTGACATTTTCATTGATGACAACATCTTGTATAGTTGTACAAATCCTATCACTTGCTCATTCGCTTCAGCTATAAATATAACAGCATCTTCACGAGAAACATTTCTATATATAAATTCATACGTCGTCTTTATATCTGATTGATGACCAAAATGAACACGATAGTCATCAAATACAGAAATAACTTGCTCTATCTCATTGAGTTGTAATCTTCGAATATTCAATCCATCACCTCATTTATCATTAACGGTCTCCCATTACAGTTTTAGTATCAGCTTTTGCTTTCGGACGAACAACAAGTTCACCATTACATTCTGGACATACATAATATAAATTTTCAGCGCATTCTCTGCAGTATGTTGTTTCTTGAACACATATAAAAGCATTACTTTTCTTATGAAATTCATATCCGCATTTTTCGCAATTCGGTTTCATCTCTAAAGCCATTTCAATCACTCCATAAAAATATGTTAGTATATACATAATTATCATATCACTTTTAAGTACATAAAATGAATTTTAAGGTGTGATACTATGGAAAAAGAATTCGTTGGTAAATGTGCAAAATGCCAAACAGATATTTATTGTAATAGCGGCTTTATAGAAGGTGTCGTGCAAGAAGATAAAACATTATTATGCTTTGACTGTTCTAACGAAAAAGAGAGAAAGGAAACATAATCGTTTCTTTTCTCTCTATATTTTTATACGCCTTGATCTAATTTATCTAACATTGATTTCATCAACTTAATTTGGCCAGTATGATAATTCGTATGCAATATGCCAAATGAAATTGTTTCTGCAAATGTTTCCATATTCGCTATCGGTGCTTTTCTAGATTTGTCCATTTGTTCATCAAGTGCATTTAATATTCTTTCTAGTTGTTGATTTAATATGCCTTTTAATTCTTGGAAAGTTGGTTCTACACCTGTAAAATCTTGTGGTGAAGTACCTGGTGAGAATGATTTCCTAATTTTTCACCGAGTATATTACCTTCTTCAGTTGTACCAAAGACAAATGATTCATTTGCCACAATTACGTGACCAAGTTGCCATTTAATATTATTTTTTGCTAACTCCAGTTGAAAATCCGCTTGTTTCTCATCTATATCTTTGACCACATCAGATAACATACTATAAGAAATTCGGAACTGCGCTTCTATCATTTCAATTCCCTCCGTTTTTACTCAGTAATCGCAAAATAATTACCTTGTTTATCATGAAAATTAAATACTCTACCCTCAGGCATTTCTATAATATCATGACCAGTTAATCCTTGTTCTTTTAACGACTTATATAATTCATCAAAATTCGAAGCTTTAAACATTAAAGAAGGTGTTTCTAAACTCACTTCAGGACTGTACTTTTCAATAAAAGCTTTATCAAATAATACAAATGACGTTTCAGCATCTTCACTAGGCGCAATTTCTACAGATTTGAAACCTTCAGGCAACCCATCTTCAGACTTCACAACAAAGTTCATTACATCTTTCCAAAATTCAACAGCCTTTTCTTGATCATCAACATATAACATGACTTGATGTAACTTTTCAATCATATATATCACCTTCATTCATTTATTACATTTAGAATACGCTATATACGATTCAAGTGCAAAAATAACAAAGTTTAACTTCACTCTGCATCCTTTTCATAAACCATGATGTCACCAGGCTGACAATCCAAGTATTCACATATTGCTTCTAGCGTACTAAACCTAACAGCTTTAGCTTTTCCAGTCTTTAAAATAGATAAATTTGCAATCGTAATATCTACCTCTTGAGCAAGTTCAGTCAGAGAAACATGTCTCTCTTTTAATATTTCATCTAATTTAATTTTTATCATCTTGTCACCCTTAAACAGTCAAATCATTTTCTTTTTTTATTGATTTAGATTCATTATAAATCGTAAGGAAATTTAACATCATTAAAGAAATATTCAACAATAATACCGTTGTAAATGGTGCAGTATTTAATAACTCTTTATATGTTACATCCACACCAATATTATTTTTCATAGTATTTAACGTAGCATATATCATAATAATGATTGAAGAATAGAATATTTTATTGTAATTCCCAGAATTAAAGAAGTCCTTTTCATTGATATTTTTTAGAAAACTTAGAACAAATATAAAGAAAACTACTGTTAACAACGATTGAATAGTAAAGCACATTAAGTAATAGAATACGCCATCCTTTAAATTAAATGCTGTACTTACAGGTACTTTGATAAAGAAACGTACAAGAACAAGACCCAGCATCAAAGTATTAATGATCATTGTAATTATCGTAATCATATAAGTACGTTTTTCAGTTTTGCTAATTTTATTCATTGAAATCTCTCCCTTTTATCGTTTTTCAATAAAAGTTTAACACCTTTTTTATTGTTTATCAATAAAAATTATCGTTTTTCGATAAAATAAGCATAAAACAGTCTGACTGCTTTATGCTCGAATAAATTTTTATTTACATATATCCTTTAACGCTTCTAATTGATTTATAACATATGTCGCAAGATCGCCGTTGCCAAGATTTTGATAGTCAAAGTAACATGAATCAATTCCATATTCATGCGCACCAGCAATATCAGAGGTTAACGTATCTCCTATCATTAAATAATGTGACACATCATCATCTTTAACACCACTTAAACAATAATCAAAAAATTGTTTATGAGGCTTTTCAAATCCAATTTTCTCAGAAATAAAATGATCATCAAAATAATCAAAAATACCTGCATCACGCATTCTTTTCATCTGAGTTTCATAAACACCATTAGAAGCACTATAAAGATGATAACCCGCTTCTTTCAAATAATTTAATATATCTTTCGCACCATCAACCAGCTCATGATTATCATTCAATGTCTTTCTAAAAATAGCCTCTTTAGCACGCGCATCAACATTTAAATCAAATAGCTCAAAGAACTCTTTAAAGCGAGTCGTTAACACATCATCCTTAGAAACCTTGCCCTGCTCAAGCTCTATCCATAAACGCTTATTAATATCCTGATACTGTTTAAAATTCAAATCATTAAACACAATACCCTCAGATTCAAAAACCGCCCTAATCGCTTCCCTTTCACCAGCATTAAAATCTAATAACGTATTGTCCAAGTCAAATAAAATATGTTTGTACATCGAAAAGTCTCCTTTTAGTCTGTAAGGTTATGGAATATATTATACCATTACATAAAAAAACACTCCTCGAAGTTGTTCGAGAAGTGTTTTAAAGTTATACAATTTATATTACAAGTTAATCCATTCATTATTTCCAGCTATTAAAATTTCTTCATCTTTATTCATTCCAATAGTATAGTCTGATCCTGCACTTACACAAATGATATTTTCCCATTCAGTTATATCACATTGTCCATTATCATTCTTACCGGTTGCTACTACGTTTCCTGATTGAGTTAACCCTACAGAATGATAGCTACCTGCAGAAATATACACGATATTCTTCCAGTATTCTATATCACAAGTAGCATATTTATTATCTCCTGTTGCTATAACTGTTCCATCTTGTTTTAATCCTAATGAATGAAGATATCCTGCTGAAATTTGTTTTATATGGTTCCAATCTGAAACGTTAATCTGTCCTCTTGTGTTATTACCAGTACCAACAACTGTACCATTTATAGACAGACCTAATGTATGCCAATCTCCAGCAGAAACTTGAATGATATTATTCCAAGAAGATACATTACATTGACCTTCAGTATTTCTCCCGATTGCTTGCACGCTGCCATTTTTCAATATACCTACTGTATGCATCCGACCACAATCGATATCTATTACATTTTGCCAATCATGTACGTCAATTTGTCCATGCTGATTATTCCCGCTTCCAATAACTGAACCACTATGCATTAATCCTACTGAATGTGTATTACCAGTATTTCTTGCTTTATTTACATTCCCAGCACTAAGTAGCTTAATATTACGCCATAAATCAACATTGCATTGGCCATTTTTATTATTACCTTTAGTTATTACTTTATTATCCTTCTCACGAATAAGCACGTGTCTTGAACCTGCAGAAAGGCGTTTATATTGATCTATCAATACATTCATAATATCTCCTTAATTGAACTTTTATTAAGAATAAACTTACTTGAAATCATTATAACTTCTATAATTATGACAAACTCAATACAACTAGTCCATAAAATCAAAAAAACACTCCTCGAAGTTGTTCGAGAAGTGTTGAAACCTTGATATATTCGACATATATTAACGTTTTGAGAATTGTGGTGAACGACGAGCACCTTTAAGACCAGGTTTCTTACGTTCTTTCATACGTGGGTCACGTGTAAGTAATCCAGCGCGTTTTAATGATCCACGGTATTCTGGATCTGCTTCTAACAATGCACGTGCAATTCCGTGACGGATAGCTTGTGCTTGTCCAGTGAAACCTCCACCTTGAACGTTTACTAAAACATCGTAGTTACCTTTTGTTTCAGTTACATCAAATGGTTGGTTTAAATCTAAAATTAATGATTCAAATGGTAAGTAGTCACGTACGTCACGTTTGTTAATTGTTACGTTACCTTCACCAGGTACTAAACGTACACGTGCTACTGAATGTTTACGACGACCTGTGCCTTTATATTCAACTTGTGCCAATGTAGTATCCTCCTCTTAATTAACCACGTAACTCGTAGTTTTCAGGTTGTTGTGCAGCATGTGGATGCTCTGCACCAGCATATACGAATAATTTTTTACCTTGTTTTTCACCAAGTTTGCTCTTAGGTAACATACCTTTGATAGATGTTTCTAATAAACGAACTGGGTTTTTCTCTTTTAATTCACCAGCAGATACTGATTTTAATCCACCTGGGTGATTTGAGTGACGGTAGTAAATTTTATCTTGTTCTTTATTACCTGATAAGTAGATTTTTTCAGCGTTAATGATGATAACGTTATCTCCTGTATCAACGTGTGGTGTGTAAGTTACTTTATGTTTACCGCGTAAGATTGATGCGATTTCTGATGATAAACGACCTAACGTTTGTCCTTCAGCATCAACAACGTACCATTTGCGATCGATGTTTGCTTCATTAGCCATAAATGTTTGACGCATTATAGTGTCCTCCTAAATTTTAAAAAAGTTCTGGGTTAAGATGTATATATTAACCTGTACCAAAGCTTCATACATACATCTTATTTCCTTAGTCTGATTCCTGCTTCTATATCTTAAAACACAATAAGATTCCGGGGCTTATCGTGGTGGTGATATAAAACAATACCGTTGTCTATAATATAATTTATTTGTCTTTTTGTCAATTGGTTTTAAACATTTTCTGAAGACTTTTTATTATATATTTTGATATCATTTCCAAACTCTTCAATAAGTTCTGCTTTATCTAAATAAATTTTTTCTAAATATAGCCCATGTGCTGGTGCTGTATGTGGTACTTTGTTTCGATCTTTTTCTTCAAGAAGCTGATGAATATCATCACCGCTTCTCTTCCCTTCACCGACGAGTATTAAATAAGCGACCATTACTCTTACCATATTGTATAAAAATCCTGATCCTGTAACGATAAATTCAAATCCGTCATCTGTTTCAACGACTTCACTTTGATAAATTGTACGTTCTTTATTTAGTACTTCAGTCTTTTGTGAACAGAAACTTGTAAAGTCATGTGTACCTATAAAATGTTGTGCAGCTTGATTCATCAAATCAATATCAACAGGTTTCTTTTGTTGTACTTTTGTGTCATGTTCAAATACATGTCTTTCTGGATCGATATAAACTTTATAACGATATTTTTTACCTACACAATCATACCTACAGTGAAAGTCTTCATCAATTTGTTCTACACTTTGTACATGTATATCTTTTGGCAATGCTGAATTAAAAGCATACTCCCATTTATCTGGTTTAATATTTAATGGTGTATCAAAATGAAAATATTGCTCAATAGCATGCACGCCTTTATCAGTTCTGCTTGAAGGATGTATTCTTACAAATGTTTGATGCATTCTTTTTAGAATTCTCTCAAATTCATATTGCACAGTTCGTTCATGATGTTGAATTTGAAATCCCATAAACTGTCCACCGTGATATGAAATTTTCACTAACATTCTCAAAGTCTGCACCTCAATTCCTTAATAAATATAATGCTATCGCAACCACAATAATTGTTGCGAATCCAATACTATCTCTTAGTTTCCATTTTAATTTACGATAGGTTGTTCGTTGATTTGAAGCATTATAACCTCTAGCTTCCATAGCCACTGCTAAATCATCTGCTCGTTTAAACGCCGATATAAACATCGGAATGAGTAGTGGAATAATAGCCTTTAATCTGTTAAATATACTACCAGCAGTAACGTCAGATCCTCTTGATGTTTGTGCTTTTATGATTCTATCTAATTCATCCATTAATGTTGGGATAAATCTAAGAGATATAGACATCATCATTGCAAGTTCATGTACTGGGAACTTAACCTTTTTTAATGGTCTTAACATTGATTCTATTGCATCTGTTAAGCTTATCGGACTTGTTGTTAACGTCATTATTGTAGAAATCATCACTAAAAGCGCAAGTCTTAAAACAATAAATGCACCTTGTACAACACCATTTTGTTCAATTGTAAATAGCTTTAAATCAATAATGACTGGTCCACCTTTAGTTACAATTAAATGCATGATGAACGTAAAAATAAACAGCAGCATAACAGGTGTAAGTCCTTTAATTAAGAACCAGAACCTTATTTGTGCTAAATACATGATGATTAACACGGTTAACACCATAAAGCCATAAGAAGCCCATGAATTACAAAAGAATATTAATATCATAAATATAAATACATACAGCATTTTCATGCGTGAATCTAATCGATGGATAATTGTATTACCAGGTATGTATCGCCCGATTATTAACTTATCAGTCATAAGGCTTCACCTGCTTTTCATACATATCTTTAAACATCTCTTCACTTGTCGCGATTTGATCAAACTTCATATTATATTTAGTCTCAACTGCTTGTTGAAGTTTAATAATATTAGGTGGTTCAAGATGCGTTTGATTCAGAAGTTCTTTATTTGTAAAAATATTAACTGGCTTATCTTCTGCAACGATTTCACCAGCTTTAATGACTTTAACTTCATCCGCATATTTAAGTACGATATCCATTTGGTGTGAAATTAAGATAACCGTAATACCGAGATTTTCATGGATGTCATTGAAGAGTTCCATCATATCATGTTGGCCTTTCGGATCTAAGCCCACTGTAGGCTCGTCAAGGACAAGTATTTCAGGTTCCATAGCTAATACACCGGCAATGGCTATACGTCGTTTCTGACCACCTGAGAGCTCAAATGGCGATTTCTTTAATAAGCTACGATCCATGCTTAACAAATCCATAAGAGATTCTGCTTTTTGAATAGCTGCTTCTTTATCCGTACCGTAATTAAGCGGTCCAAAAATAATATCTTTTTCAACTGTATCTTCAAATAATTGATGTTCTGCAAATTGAAAGACGATACCTACTTTTTTACGCACTGGCGCTAATTTCTTTGATTTCGTCTTCTTCGTAATATTCGTATCGCCGATTTTCAATTGTCCTTCAGTCGGCTTTAATATAGCGTTTAAGTGCTGAATTAATGTTGATTTACCAGAACCTGTTTGGCCTACAATGGCATAAAATTTAGATTCTATGAATGTCGTCGAAACTTGATTTAAAGCTCTATATTGATATGGTGTCTTTATACTGTAGTCATAGGTGACTTGATCAAATGTTATTTTCATATTCGATTCACCAACTGTTCGAATGTTGTATATTTATAATTATGATTGAGCAAGTAGTTCATTCTCATAGCAAAAGGTAAGTCTAAACCAATTTCAGTTAAATAGGCACCTTGCTTAAATATTTCTTCAGGTATGTCTTGTTTATAAACTTCACCTTTATTCATAACAATAATCTCATCAGCATTAACAGCTTCTTCTAAATCATGTGTAATAGAGATAACTGTTAAGAGGTGTTCACTTTGAATAGATTTAATTAAGTTCATAATACTCTCTTTACCTTCAGGATCAAGCATAGCTGTCGCTTCATCTAAAATCATAATATCTGGTGACATTGCTAATATGCCTGCAATAGCGACACGTTGTTTCTGTCCACCTGAAAGATGACTTGGTTCGAATGTTTTCATGTTTGACATGCCAACTTCTGTTAATACTTCATCAACTATTTCATGCATAACGTGATAGTCTATACTTTGATTTTCCATACCAAATGCTACATCATACTCTACAGTTGAACCAATAAATTGATTATCAGGATTTTGAAATACAATACCTACATGTCTTCTCACTTCATCAATTGTATCGTTCGACAGTAAGATGCCATCAACTACGATTTCACCTTCATAATTTTGGTTAATACCCATCATTAATTTAGCAATTGTAGACTTTCCTGAACCATTATGTCCGACAATAGATGTCCACTTGCCTTTTCGTATATTAAACGAAACATCGCGAAGTGCAGCTGGTTCATTTTCATCATATTTAAATGTAACGTTCGAGAACCTAATCAAATTTTCCTGCACCATAACATTCATCCTTCAACAAGTTAATTACTATATATTTTACAGTATACATACGAAATTGTAAGCATTAATTACTTTAAACATACTACCTATTATAAAATAAAATGCAATAAAAAAAATCCGTATAAACGGATTTAAAATAAAAAAGCGCGCACTCCACCATAGACGAGTTCACGCGATAAGTCATTCAAATGTGGTGGAGTACTCTGAGCTAGACAATATCTATGTGTGGTAAACATTATCATTGCACTCATTTGCTTTGTGTGTGTTAAATAAATTGTATTTATATAGAAATGATTGAAGTGACTTTCGTCACTCCAATAAAGAATAGATTATACTAATTCAATAATTACTGATTCAGCACCGTCACCGCGACGTGGACCAACTTTCATGATACGAGTATATCCACCTTGACGCTCTTCATAGCGTGGCGCAACATCATTGAATAATTTTTGTAATGCAGTAATTGTTTTGTCATCTTCTAAGATTTTAACGTCACGAATCGTTTGAGCAGCTCTACGACGTGAAGCTAGATCACCTTTTTTACCTAAAGTAATTAAGTTATCAACAACTTTACGAACTTCTTTAGCACGAGCTTCTGTAGTCTCGATACGTTCAGAAACGATAAGTTGAGTAGCTAAGTCACGTAACATTGCTTTACGTTGATCAGAAGTACGACCTAATTTTCTGTAACCCATGAATTAACCTCCTTTATTAGTCTTCTTTTCTTAAACCAAGACCAAGATCTTCTAATTTATATTTAACTTCTTCAAGAGACTTACGACCTAAGTTTCGAACTTTCATCATATCTGCCTCAGATTTGTCTGCTAATTCTTGTACAGAATTAATTCCTGCACGTTTTAGACAGTTATAAGAACGTACTGATAAGTCTAATTCTTCGATAGACATTTCAAGTACTTTTTCTTTTTGATCTTCTTCTTTTTCAATCATGATTTCAGCATTTTGTGCTTCATCAGTTAAATTAACAAAAATATTTAAGTGTTCAGTCATGATTTTAGCACCTAAAGAAACAGCTTCTTGAGGAGATAACGAACCATCTGTCCAAACATCGATTGTTAATTTATCATAATCACTACTTTGCCCTACACGTGTATTTTCAACTGTATAGTTCACACGATTTACTGGAGAATAAAGTGAGTCGATTGGAATGACACCAATTGGCAAATCACTTGTGTTATTTTGTTCAGCTAAAGCATATCCGCGACCTTTATTAGCAATTAAGCGCATCTTAAGGTGTCCACCTTTAGAAACTGTTGCAATTTTTAAATCTGGATTTAAAATTTCAACATCACTGTCATGCATGATATCTTTCGCAGTAACTTCACCTTCATCTTTAATATCGATTTCAAGTGTTTTATCTTCTTCAGAGTAGATTTTTATAGCTAATTTCTTGATGTTCATAATGATAGTAGTAACATCCTCAACTACATTTTCAACTGCTGAGAATTCGTGAAGTACACCTTCAATTTCGATATTTTTAACTGCCGCACCTGGTAATGAAGATAATAGGATACGACGTAAGGAGTTGCCTAGTGTTGTACCATAACCACGTTCTAGCGGTTCAACAACGAACTTACCGAATGTAGAATCATCACTAACTTCTATTGTTTCAATTCTAGGTTTTTCGATTTCAATCATTTAAATATATCCTCCTTATAAACGTCGATTAAACTTTATTAATTTCTATCCAGTGACTCTTGAACATTAGAACTAACAAAAATTATACACGACGACGTTTTGGTGGACGACATCCGTTATGTGGAACTGGTGTTACGTCTTTAATTGCTGTGATTTCTAATCCAGCTGATTGTAACGCACGGATCGCTGATTCACGACCTGGGCCAGGACCTTTAACTGTTACTTCTACAGTTTTCAAACCGTGTTCCATAGCAGCTTTTGAAGCTGTTTCTGAAGCCATTTGAGCTGCAAAAGGTGTTGATTTTTTAGAACCTTTAAATCCTAACGCACCTGCTGAAGACCATGATAATGCATTACCGAAATCATCAGTGATCGTTACGATTGTATTGTTGAATGTTGAACGGATGTGAGCTACACCACTTTCAATATTCTTTTTAACTCTACGTTTACGAGAAACTTGTTTACGTGCCATTTATATGTGCCTCCTTTACTTATTATTTTTTCTTGTTCGCTACTGTTTTAACTGGTCCTTTACGCGTACGCGCATTGTTCTTAGTGTTTTGACCACGAACTGGTAAACCACGACGGTGGCGAATTCCACGGTATGAAGCGATTTCCATTAAACGTTTAATGTTTAAGTTTCTTTCACGACGAAGGTCACCTTCAACTTTGTAACCATCTACAACTTCACGGATACGACCTAATTCGTCATCAGTTAAATCGCGAACACGTGTGTCTTCAGATACGTTTGCTTCTTTAAGAATTTTTTGTGCTGTTGTTTTTCCGATACCATATACGTAAGTTAACGAGATTACTACGCGTTTCTCACGTGGTACGTCAATACCTGCAATACGAGCCATTTATTTACACCTCTCTTTTATTAGCCTTGTTTTTGTTTGTGTTTTGGATTTTCACAAATCACCATTACTTTACCTTTACGACGAATAACTTTACATTTTTCGCAAATTGGTTTTACTGATGGTCTTACTTTCATCTTTGTATACCTCCTTGTATTTGGAGTGACGATTATTTATAACGATAAGTGATTCTTCCGCGTGTTAGGTCATACGGAGACATTTCAACTGTTACTTTGTCGCCAGGTAGAATTCTAATATAGTTCATACGGATTTTACCACTAACGTGTGCTAAAATTTCATGTCCATTTTCTAATTCTACTTTAAACATAGCGTTTGGTAAAGTATCTAATACTGTACCTTCTAATTCGATTACATCTTGTTTAGCCATGATCATTTCCCCCTTTTTCTATTCATTCTCGTGAAATAAAAACGTATTTCATGTTTTAAAACCTGGTCCAAAATTAGAGACATACTTTAGGTGATTAAATCACATAGAATAAGCACAGGTTTATAAAATTGGGATGATTTAATACTTAAGATTTGCATTCGACAACACTTCAAATACTTATCGCTTCTTGTAATCACTCCGATTGTATTCCAAAAACCTAAATACTATCTTGATTCTTAAAATTGAACGCATTCACGCGTTCAAGAATCACCTAAAGCTAGGCGAATTCGGGGTGAAAGCGTCATTACTATAATGATTCAAGAATTTGAATAACATCTTCAGTAACATTATCAATTTGTCTAGAACCATCGATGTTTTTAAGGACACCTTGATTTTCATAGAAATCTAAAAGTGGTTTAGTTTGTTTAACATTAACACTTAAACGATTTGCTACTGTTTCAGGGTTATCGTCTTCACGTTGATATAATTTACCACCGTCAAGATCACAAACACCTTCAACTTTTGGTGGATTAAATACTAAATGATAAGTTGTTCCACATACTTCACAAATTCTTCTACCAGTTAAACGATTCATAAGTTCTTCTTCCGCAACTTCGATGTTGATAACAGCATCTACTTTACGATCTAAGTCACTTAAAATTTCATTTAATGCATCAGCTTGTTCAACTGTACGAGGAAAACCATCTAGTAAAAATCCTTTTTTCGCATCTTCTTCAGCTAGTCTTTCTCTAACGATACCTATAGTCACTTCATCTGGTACAAGTTCCCCGCGATCCATATAAGATTTAGCCTCTTTACCAAGGTCAGTCTCTTCTTTGATCGCTTTACGGAACATATCACCAGTTGAGATATGAGGAATAGGGTATTTCTTAACAATTTCACTCGCTTGAGTACCTTTACCTGCTCCAGGTAAACCCATTAAAATGATGTTCATAAAAACCCTCCTACTTGCTTATCGTCTTCTAAAGCCTCTATATTCACGTTGATTGAGTTGAGCTTCTAAAGTTTTCATTGTTTCAATTGCAACACCGATAACGATTAGTAAGCTAGTACCACCAACTTGTATTGCTTGAGGTAAATTCATTAACTTAATTGCTAGAATTGGAATAATAGCAATAAATGCTAAGAAAATTGATCCCACAAACGTTAAACGATAAAGCACTTTAGTGATGTATTTTTTAGTTTGTTCACCAGGTCTAATACCTGGAACATAACTACCTTGTTTTTGTAAGTTTTCAGCCATCTTATCAGGGTTAACCTGAACAAATGCATAAAAGTATGCGAAAGCTATAATTAAAACAACGTATACGATCATACCAATATTATGAGATGGATCAGCATAATTTGTAACTGTTTGCGCCCATTCTTGATCAGGGAAGAATAATGTTAATGTCTTCGGAAGCATGAAGAATGCCATCGCAAAGATTACAGGGATTACACCAGCTGAGTTAACTTTTAAAGGTAAATATGTTGCATTTGCAGATAATGAACCACCTGCGCCTTGAGTTTGACGTTTAGCATATTGGATAGGAATTTTACGAATTGCTTGTAGTACATAAACTGCACCAACAGTAAGTAAAATCATACCTAAGAATAAGCCAATCGCTTTTAACCAAGCCATAGTTGTATCATCTGCACCAACAAAACTTTGTTGGTAAAACTGTATTAATGAGTTTGGCATTGAAGATAAAATACCAGCGAAGATAATAATAGAAATACCATTACCAACACCAAATTGTGTTATCTGTTCACCTAACCACATTAAGAAAGCTGTTCCTGCAGTTAAAACAAGTGCAATTAACACATAATTTAAGACTGAAGTATTTTGAATTAAATTACCACCAAGCATATTATTAAATGAATACGACATACCTAAGCCTTGAACAAAGGCTAATACAATTGTGAAGTAACGTGTAAATTGATTAATCTTTTTACGACCAACTTCACCTTGTTTAGACCACTCTGTAAACTTAGGTACAACATCCATTTGTAATAATTGCATTACGATTGAAGCAGTAATGTAAGGCATAATACCCATTGCTAAAATTGAGAAGTTCTGCAAGGCACCTCCACCGAATGTGTTAAACAAATCGGTAATACCTTGCGAACCTTTATTTTGATTAAAAGCATCTGGATTAACACCAGGAGCTGGAATATAAGTTCCAACTTTAAATATAACGAGCATTGCTAGTGTGAATAATATCTTGTTACGAATATCTTTAGTCTTCAAAAAACTAATGATCGTTTCAAACATTAGATCACCTCATGCGTTCCGCCCTTACCTTCGATTGCTTCAATTGCTGAAGCTGAGAATTTATGAGCTTTTATTGTTAATTTCTTTTCTAATGAACCGTTTCCTAAAACTTTAACGCCAGATTTTTCAGATTTAACAACACCTGATTCTACTAATAACGCTGGTGTAACTTCAGTTCCTTCTTCGAAACGATTTAATTGATTAAGATTAACAATTGCATATTCTTTACGGTTGATGTTAGTGAATCCACGTTTTGGTAAACGACGGAATAATGGTAATTGACCACCTTCGAAACCTAAACGAACACCGCCACCTGAACGTGCTTTTTGACCTTTAGTACCACGGCCACTTGTTTTACCGTTACCTGTAGCCATACCACGACCGACACGGTTACGTTCTTTACGAGCACCTTTAACTGGTTTCAATTCATGTAATTTCATTTTGGCACCTCCTTAATACTTTAGATAAATTTATTTTTCAGTAACTTTTACTAAGTGACTTACTTTGTCGATTTGCCCACGAATCGCAGGATTATCTTCAACTACTACAGTTGAGTTTGTTTTTTTAAGTCCTAGCGCTTGAACTGTCTTACGTTGAGTTTCAGGACGACCAATAACGCTACGAGTGAGGGTGATTTCTAATTTAGCCATAGTGTTTGTTCCCTCCTTAATTTAATAATTCTTCTACTGATTTACCGCGTAGACTAGCTACTTCTTCGGCATTTTTAAGTTCTTTAAGTCCTTCAATTGTAGCACGAACCATGTTGATTGGTGTGTTAGAACCTAATGATTTACTTAAGATATCAGTGATACCAGCAAGTTCTAATACGGCACGAACTGGTCCACCTGCAATAACACCTGTACCAGGTGCTGCTGGTTTAATTAAAACACGACCTGCACCAAAACGTCCAATAACTTGGTGAGGAGTTGTTCCTTCAACACGTGGAACTGTTACTAAGTCTTTCTTAGCATCTTCTACTGCTTTTTTAATTGCTTCAGGTACCTCTTGAGCTTTACCAGTACCGAAACCTACGCGACCATTTTTATCTCCAACAACTACTAAAGCTGTAAAACGGAAACGACGACCACCTTTAACTACTTTAGCTACACGGTTAATCGTAACTACGCGCTCTTCAAATTCTTTAACTTCTTGTTCTTTACGACGCATGAGTGTCCCTCCTTTAAATTAAAATTGAAGTCCGTTTTCACGAGCTGCATCAGCTAATGCTTTGATACGTCCGTGGTATAAATATCCTCCACGATCAAATACTACAGCGTCAACGCCTTTTTCAGCGGCACGTTTTGCAACGATTTCGCCTACTTTAGCAGCTGCTTCTACATTACCTGATTGCTCTAGGTTAAATTCTTTATCTACAGTTGATGCTTGAGCGATTGTTACACCGTTTAAGTCATCAATTACTTGAGCATAAATATGTTTGTTTGAACGATATACGTTTAAACGTGGCTTTTCGCTAGTTCCAGCTAATTTAGCACGTACGCGAGCATGTCTTTTCAAACGAACTTTATTTTTGTCGATTTTAGCGATCATGTTAGTGCTCCTTTCTTATCTTAATGATTACTTACCAGTTTTACCTTCTTTACGACGAACATATTCGCCTTCGTAACGAATACCTTTACCTTTGTAAGGTTCTGGTGGACGGATTGAACGGATATAAGATGCAATTGCACCAACACGTTCTTTTGAAATACCTTCTACTTTAACTTTAGTGTTTTTCTCTACTGATAATGTGATTCCATCTTCAGCAACGATTTCTACAGGGTGAGAATAACCAACGTTTAAGATGATATTTTTACCTTGCATTTGGGCACGGTAACCAACACCAATAAGTTCTAAGTTTTTCTCGAAACCTTTAGATACACCTTCAATCATGTTAGCGATTAAAGCACGAGTTGTACCATGGATTGTTTTATGTTCTTTAGAGTCAGATGGACGTACAACTTCTAAGCTGTTGTCCTCTTGTTTATATGTCATTTCTTCATTAAAAGTACTAGTTAATTCACCTTTAGATCCTTTAACTGTTACTGTGTTACCTTCGATAGTAACAGTAACGTCTGAAGGGATCTCAATAATTTTCTTACCAACACGGCTCATTATGTGGGCACCTCCTTATAATTTTATAATTACCAGATATAAGCTAATACTTCTCCACCGATTCCACGTTGTCTAGCATCTTTATCAGTTAAAACACCTTCAGATGTAGAAACAAGTGCAATACCTAAACCGTTAAGAACTTTTGGAAGTTCATCAGCTTTAGCATAAACACGTAAACCTGGTTTAGAAATACGTTTTAATCCTGTGATAACGCGCTCGTTGTTTTGACCATATTTAAGGAACATACGGATAACACCTTGCTTATCATCTTCGATATATTCTACGCTTTTTACGAATCCTTCTTTTTTAAGGATTTCAGCGATTTCTTTTTTAATGTTTGATGCAGGTAACTCTAATTTTTCGTGACGTACCATGTTTGCGTTACGCACGCGAGTTAACATATCTGCAATTGGATCTGACATTGTCATTTGTGTTTCCTCCTTTCATTCTTTTGAGTTTACCAGCTAGCTTTACGTACGCCAGGGATTTGGCCTTTGTATGCTAGTTCACGGAAACAAATACGGCAAAGTTTGAATTTACGATATACTGAGTGTGGACGTCCACAACGTTCACAACGAGTGTATTCACGAACTCCGAATTTTTGTTTACGTTGTTGTTTAGCGATCATTGATTTTTTAGCCACTTAATTAGCCTCCTTTATAATTAGAGATTACTTTTGAAATGGCATACCGAATTGTGTTAACAATTCACGAGCTTCCTCGTCAGTGTTAGCAGTTGTAACGATAACGATATCCATTCCTCGTACTTTACTTACTTTATCATAGTCGATTTCAGGGAAAATTAATTGTTCCTTAACACCTAAAGTGTAATTTCCACGACCGTCGAATGCTTTTTTAGAGATACCACGGAAGTCACGTACACGTGGTAATGAAACTGAGATTAATTTATCAAAGAATTCATACATTCTTTCTCCACGTAATGTAACTTTTGCACCGATTGGCATACCTTCACGAAGACGGAAAGTCGCAATAGATTTTTTAGCTTTAGTTACTAATGGTTTTTGACCAGTGATTGCTTGAAGTTCTTCAACTGCAGAGTCTAAAACTTTAGAGTTTTGAACTGCATCACCGATACCCATGTTTACAACTATTTTTTCGATTTTTGGTACTTCCATAACTGAACTATAGTTAAATTTCTTAACTAACTCAGCAGAAATTTCATTATTAAACTTTTCTTTTAAACGTGTCAAAGTGGATCCTCCTTTCACTTAATAATTATTCATTTGATGATTTGATTTCTTCGCCAGATTTTTTAGCGATACGAACTTTTTTACCATCTACTACTTTGAATCCAACACGAGTTGGTTCGTTTGTCTTAGGATCAAGTAATTGAACGTTTGATACGTGGATAGTACCTTCTGTTTCTAAGATACCACCTTCTGGATTGAACTGAGTTGGTTTTTGGTGTTTTTTAATGATGTTAACACCTTCTACAACTACGCGTTCTTTCTTAGGTAATGCTTCTAAAACTTTACCAGTTTTACCTTTATCTTTACCTGAGATAACGATTACGTTGTCACCTTTACGTACGTGCATGTGTAGGCACCTCCTTAGGAATTTTGTTTTTTATCATTATAGATTAAAGTACCTCTGGCGCTAGAGAAACGATTTTCATGAAGTTACCTTCACGTAATTCACGCGCTACAGGACCGAATATACGTGTACCACGTGGACCTTTGTCATCACGGATGATTACACATGCATTTTCGTCAAATTTGATGTAAGAGCCATCTTCACGACGTACACCTGATTTAGTACGTACAACAACAGCTTTAACAACTTCACCTTTTTTAACAACGCCACCTGGTGTAGCATTTTTAACAGTAACGACGATTACATCACCAATGTTAGCTGTCTTACGACCAGATCCGCCTAAAACTTTGATTGTTAATACTTCACGAGCACCAGAGTTGTCTGCTACTTTTAAACGTGTTTCTTGTTGGATCATCTTTGTTTGACCTCCCTTATCTTTATACTTCTATTAAATAATTACTGATTCTTCAACGATTTCAACTAGACGGAAACGCTTAGTTGATGATAAAGGACGTGTTTCTGCAATCTTAACGATATCGCCCATTTTTGCTGAATTGTTTTCATCATGCGTTTTATATTTTTTTGAATATTTTACGCGTTTACCATATAATTTATGAGTTTTGTATGTTTCAACAACTACTGTAATAGTTTTATCCATTTTATCTGAAACTACTTTACCAACGTAAACTTTGCGGTCATTTCTTTCACTCACAGTAATGAACCTCCTCTACTTGATTATTTATTATCTGCTGCTTTCTCTTCTTCGATTTCTCTTTCGCGAACGATTGTTTTTAGACGTGCAATCGTCTTTTTAACTTTTCGAATGTTAGCAGTCTCTTCAAGTTGACCAGTTGCTAACTGAAAGCGTAAGTTGAATAATTGCTCTTTAGCTTCTTTGATTTCTTTTTCAATTTCAGTAGTGGTTAAATTTCTGATATCCTTAGCTTTCATTTGTGTCACCACCCAATTCTTCACGTTTTACAAACTTAGATTTAACTGGAAGTTTGTGTGCTGCAAGACGTAATGCTTCACGTGCAACTTCTTCTTGAACACCTGCAACTTCGAACAAGATACGTCCTGGTTTAACTACTGCTACCCATCCTTCAACTGCACCTTTACCTGAACCCATACGTACTTCTAAAGGTTTTTTAGTATAAGGTGTATGTGGGAATATTTTGATCCATACTTTTCCGCCACGTTTCATGTAACGTGTCATTGCGATACGAGCTGATTCGATTTGACGAGAAGTAATCCAAGCTGCTGTTTGAGCTTGTAAACCGTACTCACCAAATGTTACTTCATTTCCGCCTTTTGAACGACCAGTTGTTTTTGGACGATGTTGACGACGGAATTTAACACGCTTTGGTAATAACATTATTATTTTCCTCCTTCACTAGACTTCTTTGTAGGAAGAACTTCTCCACGGTAGATCCATACTTTAACACCTAATTTACCGTAAGTAGTGTCGGCTTCTTCATGTGCGAAATCAATGTCTGCACGTAATGTATGAAGTGGAACAGTTCCTTCTGAATATTGTTCTGCACGAGCGATATCTGCGCCACCTAAACGACCAGATACTTGAGTTTTGATACCTTTAGCTCCCAATTTCATTGCGCGTTGGATAGCTTGTTTTTGAGCACGACGGAAAGATACACGGTTTTCTAATTGACGAGCAATGTTATTTGCTACCAATGTTGCATCTAAATCAACTTTTTTGATTTCGATAACGTTGATGTGTACTTTTTTGTTAGTCAATGCGTTTAATTTGTTACGTAATTTTTCAATTTCTGAACCGCCTTTACCAATAACCATACCTGGTTTACCAGTGTGGATAGCGATATTGATACGGTTTGCTGCACGTTCAATTTCAACACTTGAAACTGAAGCTTCTTTTAATGCTTCTGCGATATATTTACGAACTTTTAAGTCTTCATGTAAAAGTGTTGCGAAGTCTTTACCTGCATACCACTTTGCTTCCCAGTCACGAATTACACCGACACGAAGTCCGATTGGATTAATTTTTTGACCCACTATATTCCCTCCTTAATGATTTAGTTAATTATGCTTCTTTAACTTCTTTAGCTTCTTTTTCGCCAACTACGATTGTAATATGGCTAGTACGTTTGTTAATCGCACTTGCACGACCTTGTGCACGTGGACGGAAACGTTTCAATGTAGGTCCTTCATTAGCGTAAGCTTCTTTTACTACTAATGTGTCAGGATTTAAATCATAGTTATGTTCTGCATTTGCTAATGCTGACATTAATAATTTTTCAACAACAGGTGATGTTGCTTTGTTTGTTAATTTTAAGATGGCAATTGCTTCTGCCACTTCTTTACCTCTAATAAGATCTAAAACTAATCTCACTTTACGAGGTGCGATTCTTATTGTTCTAGCAACCGCTTTTGCTTCCATTGTGACTTCCTCCTCTTTTTAGAAATTAGCGTTTAGTCTTTTTGTCGTCTGCAGCATGACCTTTATAAGTACGTGTAGGTGCAAACTCTCCTAATTTATGTCCAACCATATCTTCAGTAATGAAAACTGGCACATGTTTACGACCATCATATACTGCTATTGTATGTCCGATGAAGTTAGGAAATACTGTTGAACGACGAGACCATGTTTTAATAACTGATTTTTTTTCACCTTCGTTTTGAGCTTCAACTTTTTTCATTAAATGATCATCAACGAAAGGTCCTTTTTTAAGACTACGAGCCATTATGGCGCCTCCCTTCTTATTTAATGCGCGCGGCATCTAAGCCGCACACGTAAATAAGGTATTATTATTTTTTCTTACGACCACGAACGATAAATTTAGATGAACGTTGGTTTTGTTTACGAGTTTTCTTACCAAGTGTTGGTTTGCCCCATGGAGACATTGGTGATTTAAGACCGATTGGTGTACGACCTTCACCACCACCATGTGGGTGATCGTTAGGGTTCATTACAGAACCACGAACTGTAGGACGTTTACCCATCCATCTAGAACGACCAGCTTTACCAATTGTGATTAATTCGTGTTGTTCATTACCAACTTGACCGATTGTTGCACGACAAGTAGATAAGATCATACGAACTTCACCTGATTTAAGACGAACTAGAACGTATTTACCTTCTTTACCAAGTACTTGAGCACTTGTGCCAGCTGAACGGACTAATTGTCCACCTTTACCTGGTTTTAATTCGATGTTGTGAATTGTAGTACCAACTGGGATATCAGTTAATGCTAATGCATTACCTACTTTGATATCTGCATCTGGACCATTGAATACTTCTTGTCCTACTTTTAATCCTTTAGGAGCAATGATATATCTTTTTTCACCATCTGCGTATACTAATAATGCGATATTAGCTGAACGGTTTGGATCATACTCGATAGTTGCTACTTTAGCAGGAATTCCATCTTTGTTACGTTTGAAATCAATTACACGGTATTGACGTTTATGACCGCCACCTCTGTGACGAACTGTCAATTTACCTTGGTTGTTACGTCCCGCTTTTCTCGGAAGCGGTTGTAATAAAGACTTTTCAGGAGTCGTTGATGTAATTTCAGCGAAGTCTGAAGATGTCATATTACGACGACCATTTGTAATTGGCTTATATTTTTTAAGAGCCATTGTCGTTTTACCTCCTTAATGGTAATTGTTTTTAGTTAAATAGGTCTATTGAAGAACCTTCTTTTAGAGTTACGATTGCTTTACGACGTTTGTTAGTGAAACCATTGTAACGACCAACACGTTTAGCTTTTGCTTTAACGTTCATGATATTTACTGTATCAACTTTCACGTCGAAAATTTCTTCGATTGCGATTTTTACTTGTGTTTTGTTTGCACGTGTATCTACATCAAATGTGTATTTATCTAAAGCCATATCTGATGAAGATTTTTCTGTGATTACGGGGCGCTTAATAACATCTCTTGCTTCCATTATGCGAGCACCTCCTCTACTTTATCCACTGCTGCTTTAGTTATTACGACTTTACTAGAATCTAAGATATCTAATACGTTTAAGCTTTGAGCGTCGATAACTTTAACACCTGGAATGTTACGAGCTGATAATTCAACGTTGCTGTCTACAGTATCAACGATGAATAAAACTTTCTTAGAAAGTTCTAAGTTGCTCATTACATTTTTGAATTCTTTTGTTTTAGGTGCATCAAAGTTGAATGCTTCTAAAACTGTTAATTCGTTACCACTTACTTTTGAAGATAATGCAGAACGTAATGCTAAACGACGCATTTTCTTAGGCATTTTGTAAGAATAACTTCTTGGTGTAGGACCGAATACGATACCACCACCACGCCATTGTGGCGCACGGATTGTACCTTGACGAGCACGACCTGTACCTTTTTGTTTCCAAGGTTTACGTCCACCACCACGAACTGCTGAACGATTTTTAACTGCGTGAGTACCTTGGCGTAATGAAGCACGTTGTAAGTTGACTGCTTCGAATAATACGTGTTGGTTTGGTTCGATACCAAATACACTATCATTTAATTCGATAGAACCTGATTTTGATCCATCTACTTTTAATACATCAATATTAGCCATAATGTTGTTTCCTCCTTTCACCTAAATAATTATTTATTACCTTTTTTAATTGAAGTTGTAAGTTTTACTAAACCTTTTTTAGGACCTGGCACGTTACCTTTAACTAAAATTACGTTATTTTCTGCATCAACTTTAACTACTTCTAAGTTTTGCATAGTAACTGTGTTTCCGCCCATACGGCCTGGTAATTCTTTACCTTTAAATACTTTAGAAGCATCTGAAGCCATACCCATTGAACCAGAGCCTCTGTGGTAACGAGAACCGTGACTCATTGGTCCACGAGAGAATCCGTGACGTTTAATTGAGCCTTGGAAACCTTTACCTTTTGAAACGCCTGTTGCATCAATAATGTCTCCTGCTTGGAAAGTATCTACAGTGACTTCTTGACCTACCTCGTATGCTGAAACATCAATGTTTCTGAATTCACGAGTGAAGCGCTTAGGTGCTGTACCTGCTTTTTTAGCATGGCCTTCAGCAGCTTTAGTAGCATATTTGTTAGATTTACGATCTTTTTTATATGCTTGTTTGTCTTCAAAACCGATTTGAACAGCGTTGTAGCCGTCTACTTCTTCAGTTTTAGTTTGTAATACTACGTTTTGACTAGCTTCTACTACAGTAACTGGTATTAATTCACCGTTTTCTGCGAATACTTGAGTCATTCCAATTTTTCTTCCTAAGATTCCTTTGGTCATCGAAAGTCGCACCTCCTGTTATTTTAATGAATTATAATTTGATTTCGATGTCTACACCTGATGGTAAGTTTAAGCCCATAAGAGCATCAACTGTTTTTGGTGTAGGGTTAAGAATGTCGATTAAACGTTTATGCGTACGTTGTTCGAATTGTTCACGTGAGTCTTTGTACTTATGAACGGCACGGATTACAGTATAAACTGATTTCTCAGTTGGTAATGGAATCGGACCAGACACTTGAGCTCCTGAACGTTTAGCTGTTTCAACAATTTTCTCTGCTGATTGATCGATCATGCGGTGATCATACGCTTTTAAACGGATACGAATTTTTTGTTTTGCCATAATTTTCCCTCCTTGTTCGTCTACTTTATAGTGATAGACTTCTCCACGAAAACTCTCTTACACACCGCCATGGCAAAGCGGCCGGGTGTGTCAGTAACCTCTCGCTTCATCGCTTCTTAAAGTCCAACATTAGATATGATACATGATTTATTTCTATTAATCAATAGATAACCATATATTTTTTCTAATTTCATCTAACACATACCCAAGTATTATAACGGATTATTCGTTCTTTTTCAATAGGTAAAATTTAAATAGATAATTTGTAATCTAAATGTTATAATATAACAAGCAATTTTAACTAGGTGGTGAAATCATGAAAAGAGGAATTAAATCAGTTTTGCTAGTTCTTTCTATTATATTAGTTGTATCTGAGTTATTATTAGCCATACCTTTTCTAGGTGGAGGAATCGTTCTTTCAACTGGTTATAATGCTTTGGTACTTAATGGAACGTTATACTTTATTACGACTCTCATCCTATTAATAGATAACCAGAATTCTGTTAAAGTAATATTTATCATTCCATTAATCGGACTAATCGCTAGCTTTGTTGCAATCATTCCTATTATTGGCTGGTTATTACATATCGTAATGGTCGTATTAATGATCATCTTCTTATTTACGATTATAATTGCGCCAGTATATATCCCATCTAAATATTACAAGACTACTTATAAAAGTTAATATATAAATAAAAATCCACGAGACTTCATTAAATGAAATCTCGTGGATTTTTTATTATGCATGTACAAATACAAAGTAAGCGACAAAGACGAAGAATAAACCGTACATAATTGGGTGAATTTCTTTATGTCTTTTTGCTACGATCATTGTAATTGGGTAGAATATAAATCCACACGCGATACCTGTTGCAATTGAATATGTTAAAGGCATCATAATCATTGTTAAGAAAGCTGGTACTGCTATCTCAAATTTTTGCCAATCAATTTTACCTAAGTTACTAACCATCAACACTCCTACTATAACAAGCGCTGGTGCTGTAACCGCACTTGTAACAACTGCCATTAATGGAGAGAATAATAATGCTGCTAAGAAACAAATACCTGTTACAACGCTTGCGAACCCTGTACGTGCACCAACTGCAACACCTGCACTAGATTCTATATAACTTGTTGTAGTTGAAGTACCAAATATTGCACCTACAATCGTTGCTAATGAATCAGAGAATAATGCTTTACCTGCTCTAGGTAATTTATTATCTTTCATTAATCCAGCTTGGTTTGCAACCGCAACTAACGTTCCTGCAGTATCAAAGAAATCTATAAATAAGAAAGTTAAAACGACAATTAAGAATTGTACATTAAATATAGTAGATAAATCACCAAACGCTTCGAATGCTGCACCAAATGTTGGTGACACACTTGGTACTTTCCCTACTATACTATCTGGCATTGCAATTAAACCTGTAATTAATCCTGCAATAGCTGTTAAGACCATTCCGATGAAAATTGCTCCTGGTAATTTTTTAGCCATTAATATAATAGTAATGATTATACCGAATACTGCTAATAGTACCTCTGGATTATGCATTGTTCCAAGTGTAACTAAAGTTGAATCTTCTTTTTTAACAATACCTGCTCCTTGTAAACCTACAAAGGTAATAAACAACCCTATACCGGCAGACACAGCCATCTTTAATTCAAATGGTATTGCATTGATAATAACCTCTCGTAAACCACTCATCGTTAATATCGCAAATATAACACCAGAGAATAACACGCCTGTTAAACCAGTTTGCCATGGAATACCCATTGTTAGTACAACTGTAAACGCGAAAAACGCATTTAATCCCATACCTGGTGCTAAAGCTATCGGGTATTTCGCAATGATACCCATAAATAAACAACCAACTAGTGCTGCTAAAGCTGTAGCAACAAACACAGAACCTTGGTCCATTCTCATTGAATCAGGTACATTTTCAACACTTGCCAAACTCAACATAGATGGGTTAACTGCTAATATGTATGCCATAGATAAGAATGTCGTTAAACCACCAAGAATTTCTCTTTTATAATTTGTCCCCAATTCATCAAACTTAAAGTAACGTTTCATCATAAGACTCCTTTATTAATTTCAACACTGTACATTGTATTACTGGGAACACTAAAAATCAATACTTTTTACGAACATTTATATAATTTAATTTATTTATGTTCGTGTTGCAGTTCAGTTTTTACGCTTTATAATCCGTGACAGTACGCCTCTAGCCAACTCAATTAAATATATAAACAAAAAACTGAGACATCACATGATGTCCCAGCCTTTATTCAGATTAAGTTAGAACTTCAACCCTTTTAAAGCGTCTTTAAATGGATTGTTTTCTACTTCTTCAGTTTGCATATATTTCTTCATTTCTTTTTTGCCTATTTTACCTGATTTTCTATTTTTAAGTCTTTCGTCCATATGCTCTTGTGTTTCTGTATGACCACATACACATCTATAAGTCGCTTTTTTTCCTGTACCATAAAGTGTAAGTTTTTTCTTACAGTTTGGACATCTGGCATTCGTTTGTCTTTGTTGATTCTTTTTAGTCTTACATGTTGGATCTTGACACACAAGCATTTGACCATTTTTCGTTTTAACTTTAAGCATAAATTTTCCACAAGTTGGACACTCAGTCGTTGTGATATTATCATGCTTGAATTTGTCATCACTTTCTTTAATATCTGTGATGATTTCTCTCGTGAAGTTTCTCATTTCATCCATGAATTTATTTTTAGAATAATTTCCCTTTTCGATTTGAGTTAACTTCATTTCCCAATCTGCTGTTAATTCTGGTGATGTCAGTTGTTCAGGTGCTAAGTTTAATAATTGTTTACCTTTTGGCGTAATCTTAATTTTACCTTGTACCGATTCTATAACATTAGAACTATATAACTTCTCAATGATATCTGCTCTAGTTGCAACTGTTCCGATACCACCTGTTTCATTTAAAGTTTGAGCCAATTTCTTATCTTTAAGTTTAAAGAAATGATGTGGTGATTCCATCGCTTTAAGTAAAGTTCCTTCATTGAAGTATGCAGGTGGTTCTGTATTTTTACTAACGACATTCACTTTTTGTATATTCACGTGCTGTTGTTCTTCAAAAGGTAAAACTTTTACATGCGTCTTTTCTTCATATAATTCCTTAAAGCCTAATTCAACTGCTACTTCTTGTGTCAGTTTAAAAGTTTCTCCTTCACATGTTAATGTCACAGTTGTTTCTTCATATTGATATGGTGGTAATAATACTTCTAAAAATCTCTCAGCTACAAGCATATATATTTTTTGTTCTCTAGGAGATAACTGATCAAAGTTAGGTCTCACTTCTGTTGGTACAATCGCATGATGGTCTGATACTTTTTTATTATCAACAAAATGTTTACCCGCTTTAATTGGTTTCTTAAGCAATGGTATAGCATGAGATTTAAGTGGCGTAGCACTTAATGATGATACTCGTTCTTTCATAGATGAAACCATATCATCTGTTAAGTAGTTAGAATCTGTTCTAGGATAAGTCAGTACTTTATGCTGTTCGTACAATGCTTGCATTGTATTCAACGTTTCTTTCGCACTCATTTTATATCGTTGATATGCTGTTTGTTGCAAACTTGTAAGATCGTATAACTTTTGAGGGTACTTTGTTTTTTTCTTCTTCGAAATATTTTGGATAATACCCTTTTTATTTTGAACTTTTTGTTTAACTTGTTCTATTAAATCAGAATCAAATGTTTTATCCCCACTATTACTCAACCATTTAAATTTATATCCTTCAACTTCAATATTCATTTGATAATACTTTTCAGGTTTAAATGATTGAATTTCTTGTTGTCTCATTTGTACAAGATTTAAAGTTGGTGTTTGAACACGACCACAAGATAATTGCGCGTCATATTTCGTTGTTAAAGCTCTAGTCGCATTTATACCGACAATCCAATCCGCTTCACTTCTACATAATGCTGCTTGATATAGATTGTTATATGCTTCACCGGGTTTTAAATTTTGAAAACCAACTTTAATTGCTTTTTCAGTAACCGAACTGATCCATAGTCGTTTAATTTGCTTTTTGACTTTTGCTTTTTCAATAATTAATCTTGCAACAAGTTCTCCTTCCCTACCAGCATCTGTCGCAATAATAATTGAATTCACATCGTCTCGCTTCATCAAATGTTGAACTGTGTTAAATTGGCTTCTTGTTTTCTTAATTACAACATGTTTCATATAATCAGGAATAATTGGTAAAACATTTAAATTCCATTCTTTAAATTTTTTGTCGTATTCTTCAGGCGTAGCATTCGTTACAAGATGTCCTAATGCCCAAGTAACGATATAATTTTTATTTTCAAAGTAACCTTTTTTCTGATCATGAATACCTAATGCTTTAGCGATGTCACGACCTACTGAAGGTTTTTCTGCAAGAACTAATGCTTTCATTTCTTTTCACCCATTCTTTTTTACATTCGTACTATTATAACATGAATAAAAAGTGTTCTAAAGGCATGAAAAACTTTTATAAATTTTCGATTAATCGTATAATGGAATAAAATAATCGTTGAATATTAAAGGAGTGACTATCATGCAAATACTGCCTCTTAAAGAAATCGATCCGATTGCTTCTTATTTACACGAAAAAAACAAGCAAGAAACAAACTACGTGGCACATATACCTCAGTCAATAGAAGATATAAAGAATGACTTAAGCCATAAATTTGATGAGAATACCTTCTACTATATAGAAGATCATGACACAATTATCGGGATATTAGGATTTGAAAGCGTAGATGATGAAACTGCAAATGTATGGGGACCAATCGTTAATGATACAAGTGAAGAAACGTTAAGCGCGTTAAAAGAAATATGGGAAACACTTTTAAACGATCATCCATACATTAAATATTGTCACATTTCACTACATAAAGATCACATTTTAAATAACAGTAAACTGAAGAGACTACATGCGGGATATGTAGAAACGCAATATACGTTAGAAATTCAACAACCACCTTTACCAATTGATAAGCAACACCAAATGACGTCATACAGCAAACCATATTACTATGCATTTAATAAATTACATTCCAATAGTTTCAAACATAGTGATATCAGTGCTGACGATATAATAGACTCACTAGATGATAATCATGCGCTTTATTTATATATAGCTGAAGGGCTCGTTAAAGGCTACATATATCTATCCATAGATATACCTGAGAAATTAGCCACAATTCCTAATTTAGCTTCTCACCATGATTACAGAAAACAAGGCATCGCGTTTCAAATGATTCATTTCGCGACGACAGAAGCATTTAATCATCAAGATGTCGAAACAGTTCGTATCTATGTAGATAGTAAAAAACATGAACAAATTCAATTATTATATGAAAAAGTCGGTTTCCACATCGTCAATGAAACACATCATTTCAAATATGTTAGACCATACGATGTTTAACATTTAAACTAAGACCCACGAATGCTTAATGAATATTCATGGGTCTATTTTTAATAGTAAAATTACATTGTGAGCTATATGTTTTACATTAAAAAAGTTTCGGGCGTATAATACTTGGGTAGTTCAAATAATACAAATAATATAGAGAAAGCGAGTCTTGTGTATGGAATACCTTATAGCGCTATTACCAGCATTGTTCTGGGGAAGCGTCGTATTAATCAATGTTAAAGTTGGTGGAGGTCCTTATAACCAAATCTTAGGTACAACAATCGGGGCTTTCATCATCGGTTTATGTTTATTCTTCTTTGGTGATGTACACTTTACATTCACTACAGTTATTATCGGTATGATTTCTGGTGCTTTTTGGGCACTTGGACAAGGATTTCAACTTAGAAGTGTAGACTTAATTGGGGTTTCAATTACGATGCCTATATCTACAGGCTTACAATTACTTGGAACAACATTATTCAGTGCTGCATTTTTAGGAGAATGGTCAACAGGTACGCAAGTTGCACTTGGCCTATCAGGTTTAGTGTTACTAATTATCGGTGTTATATTTACATCTGTTCAGAAAAAAGGTTCTGGCAATAGCGGAAATACTAAAAAGCTTGGTAAAGCTATTCCAATATTACTCATCTCTACAGTCGGTTATGTCGTATACGTTGTAATCGGCCAAGTATTCGGTGTTGAAGGTTGGGATGCGCTATTTCCACAATCTATAGGTATGGTAATTGGTGGTATCATTTTATCATTCAAACATAAACCTACAGTTAAACATACGTCACTCAACTTATTGCCAGGGATTGTATGGGCATTAGGTAATATGTTCTTATTCATTTCACAACCAAAAGTCGGTGTCGGAACGAGCTTTTCATTTTCACAAATGTTAGTAATCGTATCTACTCTAGGTGGTATTTACCTATTAGGTGAACAAAAAACAAAACGTCAAATGACATTTATTTGGATAGGTATCGTGTTAATCATTATTGCCGCATTTATTATTGGTGCAGCTAAAGGGTAAACTCAATATATAAAAATAGGAGTGTTTAATATGTATGAAGATTTAAAAGATAAAGTTGTGATTGTCACTGGAGGTAACAGTGGTATTGGTAAAGCAACTGCTGAACGATTTGGTAAAGAAGGATCAAAAGTTGTCATTGGATATTTAGATCACGTTGAAGAAGCTGAAAAAATCGTTCAATCTATTAAAAATTCTGGTGCTGACGCGGTTGCTATTAAAGCAGACGTTTCAGTAGAAGCAGATATCAAAAACTTGATTCAACAAACACATGAAACATTTGGTCGTATAGATGTGTTGATCAATAATGCTGGTTTCGAAAAACCAATTCCATCTCATGAAATGAGTTTAGAAGAATGGTCTAAAGTTATCGATATCAACTTAACAGGTGCTTTTATTGGTAGTAGAGAAGTCATTAATTACTACTTAGAGCATGATATTAAAGGTCAAATCATCAATACTGCAAGTGTGCACGATGTTATTCCTTGGCCAAACTACGTCAATTACGCAGCAAGTAAAGGCGGCTTAAAATTGATGATGGAAACTTTATCTATGGAATACGGTAAAAATGGTATAAGAATTAATAATGTTTCTCCAGGGGCTATTGTTACAGAACATACTCGCGAAAAATTCTCTGACCCTGCAACACGTGAAGAAACATTAGAAATGATTCCATTACATGAAATTGGTGAAGCGGATCAAGTTGCAAATATTAATGCATTCCTAGCTTCAGCACAAGCAAGTTACATTCACGGTACAACAATATATGTTGATGGCGGAATGACAAACTACCCTGCATTCATGGGCGGTAAAGGTTAATATATAACAAAAAGCGTTTGGATGCGAAATCCAAACGCTTTTTTAATGTTTAATTAAACAAAGAAAAATTGATATACATATAATATGACGATTGATATGACAATACTTAAATTAGTAGCCATGCCGACTATAGGTAAGGTCTTATATTTAAATGTAATAGCATAAGACAATACTGAAACACCTATAGGTAATAACCAACCAATAAGTAACGTCGTTTTGATCATTGGATCATCAACAGGTAAGAAGAAATGAACAATTAAGCCCATTAATAAACCAAAGCCATAATGAAATGCTAAGTATTTAACAACAATTGGTAAGTATGCTTTTTCAATTTTAAAATTCAAGAATAAACCTAATAAGATCATGGATAATGGCATATTGGCATTTGCAATAATTTCAAAGAAATCTATCGCTTTATCAGGTACTTTAATGCTCATTATATTTAAGATAAACATAATCATATATGTCATAAGTGGTACGGTCTTTAATAAATTTAAACCCATTCGTTTAAAGTCAAACTGATCGCCACCATCATTGAAGTAACTACCAACAAAATAAGTTACACCAAACATAATGATAGCTGTACCAATGTCTAACATACCAAAGTATAATAAACCATTTTTAGGCCAAATTTGTGCGACTAATGGATATGCAAACAGTCCAATATTAACTGAAGCGGCCATCATACCAACAGTACCTCTTATTTGATTATTATATTTTTTCTTGAATAACCATATGATTAGTAGCTTTGCTATAATGCCGTATAATAGCATTAATATAGGTAGCCATCCTAAAGATAAATCTAAATCAGATCCATTTAAATTTACAATCACTAATGAAGGCAAAGTAACATTTAGTACAAGTGTTGCAAGTACATTACCATCAGAAGCTTTAAAGAATTTAAGCTTCTTTAGAACGTATCCTAAAGCAATTAATAAAATAATCATTATAAATTTTTCTGTCACTTTATCACTTCTCTCATTAAACTCACATTTATCTATATTAACAACAGTTTAACTTCTATGCACACTTTTTGTTTGAAATATTAATAAATTATACTAAAATTAGTTTAGTTATATTTAATAATATCATCAAATCTTACATCAATGACTTTGGCTAAATCTGCTGGATCAAGTTCAATTTGATAACCACGTTTACCTGCACTTACGATAAACGTAGTTAATGAATCTGCATTGATATCAATTACAGTTTGATATGTTTTTTTCATACCAATTGGAGAACAACCACCTCTGACATACCCTGTAACTTTGGTGAGTTGATCAAGTGGTAAGAGTTCTAATTTTTTCTGACCAACAGCTTTACTAGCTTTTTTCATATCAAGATGTTCAACGACTGGAATAACAAAGACGAAATATTCACGATTCCCATTTGTTAATACAAGCGTCTTATACACTTGATGTTCTGGTTTCTGAATTAATTGCGCAACTTCATGACCATCTAAATGATCTTTTCCTATTTTAAATTCATGAGTATGATAAAATATATTATATTGATCTAAGATGCGCATAGCATTGGTTTTTACTTTTTTCAATTTATCACCTACTTCATAGCTATTTTATAAAAAGGAGTGTTTAAAATGGATTTAAACCAACAACTTTCTGAACTTAAATATGATTACATACGTATACAAAATGACCTAGAAAAGAGAGAATCTACTGGTCAAGCAACCGACTTACTTGAAAAACAACTTGTCAAAATCGAAGAAGAAATCAGTAAAGTTCGCGCTCAACTTGATCAAGATTAACGAAAGGAAATGACTATGTTAATTCTCATACTTTTATTATTTACCATTATTTATCTTATTATTAGTTACTTAAGTATATACCAACTACATACGATGCTTACGCAAGCTTTAAGATTTATAATGGGGCTTATGCTTATTGTCTTTTTAGGCAGTATTGTATTTAGTTTTGCAATGCAAACTTGGTGGATATTAGCTGTATTGGTTTGTCTCGTTATCAATGTTGAAATCACAGCATTTAAATATCGTATTAAAGACCAAAAAGCGATTCAACTACTCAATTATATGTCGATCTTTATATTAATCATATTTGCGATTTTATTATTTATAGTGTTTTAATTCCCTAAAGCATATCATCAAAATCTCATTTATGTGAAAAAGCTGAGAATAATTATTTCTCAGCTCTTTTTATTTGTATAAGTGAGCTAGACCTTGTAACCTCTTAGCACCTTCCAATAGTTCATCATCACTTAACGCTAATGAGATTCTAACGTAATTTTGACCATTATCGCCAAACGGTATACCTGGTGCCACTAAAATAGACACCTCTTGTAATAAATATTCTACAAATGCTTCTCCATCATATTCTGGAGGTGTTTGTAACCAAAGGAATATACCACCTTTCATTGGCTCAAATGGTATACCTACTTCTCTCAATGACGCTTCAAATTGATCTCTTCTCGTCTTAAATATTTCATTTTGTTTAATAAGAAAATCATCGCATTCATTTAATGCGACAGTACTCGCATCTTGTAATGCACCAAACATACCGGCATGTGTGTGCGTTTGATATTTCTTTAAAGCGGCAATCATTTCTTTGTTACCGACTGCAAAGCCTACCCTGTATCCAGACATGTTATACCCTTTCGATAAGGAAAATATTTCTACAGCTGTTTCTTTAGCACCTTCCGATTGGAGAATACTTGGATTCTTCTGATCAAATCCAAAAGCACTGTATGCAAAGTCATGTATAATATTTGTTTTCGTATCTTTAAATTTAGCAATCGTTTCATCAAAAAATTCAGTATTTGCAACAGATCCAGTTGGATTATTTGGATAAGTTAAGTAAATTAATTTTGTCTTATCTAAGATTTCAGGTTCTATCTCATCCCACTGTGGTAAGTATTGATGTTCAGGCGCTAATTCTAAAGAATATGGCTTAGCACGAGCAAGTAGAACACCTGCTAAATAATCTGTATAGCCTGGATTCGGTAATAACACATAGTCTTTAGGTTCTACGACACAAATCGGTAAACCTACCAAACCATTTTTTGTACCATATAAAATACAAACTTCCTCTTCTTTATCTAAATCCACATCATATTGTCTCTTATAAAAATCTACAATCGCTTGTTTAAATGTGTCTTTACCATGAAAAGCACCATATTTCTGGTTTTCTGGCTTTTGTACGGCATTTATAAATTCATCTACAATAACTTTTGGCGTCTCACCATCTGGGACACCAACCGCCATATTAATTAACGGTAACGGACCATGTTCAACCTTACGACCCATTGTCTTTCCAAAGTAACTGTCTGGTATCTCTGATAATAGTTTTGATATTGGCACAATAACGACTCCTCGAAATAAAATTCTTCAGACTATTTTTTTGTATATGAATATATTTTATCAAAGTATGAAACACGAACAAGTATTTTCTTATTAAATTACTAAGAAATAAATCATAATAGGTGTTATGAATGGTTATGCTGGATGCTTTTGTTAGTATGGATATGGTCGGCCTTAGTTACACTTCTCTCGACTTTTGTTACTAACGGCCTCCTTAGTTACATTTCCTTCGACTTTTGTTACTATAGGTGCCCTTAGTTACAATTCTCACGACTTTTGTCACTATGACCGCCCTTAGTCACAATTCCCACGACTTTTGTTACTAACAACACCAATATATATATAACATACAAAAAACCCCTCCTTGTCTCACTGACATGGAGGGGTTAATCATCTATTCTATACTTTCTTTTGGTCTTTTAAATATTGCTCGTTTAAATTTCATAATGATTTCATATGAAATTGGCACAACTAATAGTGTTAATATCGTTGAAGAAATTAATCCTCCTATTACTGTAATTGCTAATGCTTTAGAAATAAGGACAGAACTTCCGCCACCAAATAATAGTGGTACTAATGCCCCGATTGTCGCAATAGCTGTCATTAAGATAGGTCTTAAACGCGTGCCTGCTGCTTCTATTAATGCTTCTCTTGTAGACATGCCCGCTTCTTCCATATTAATCACTCTATCTATTAATACAATCGCATTCGTTACAACAATACCAATCAACATTAACATACCTATCATGCTTGGTACGGATATCGTTTCTTGTGTAAGTAACAGTCCTGCGATTACACCAATAATAGATACTGGTAATGAGAATAATATTGCAAATGGTGCTAATCCACCTTTGAATGTTAATACGATTACTAAATATACGATTAGAATTGCTGCACCCATCGCAAGCAACAGCTGTTCTATTGCTTCGTTGATGTCATCGTTTGTACCGCCAACATTTAATTCAACATCTGTTGGTGTATCAATTTTAGAAACTTTTTGATTAACATCTGTTGTCACTTTAGCAACATCGTCTGCAGTGATTTTCGCATCTACAGAAACAGATATTTTGTCATTTTCTCTTGTGATTGTATCTGGTGAAGTTGTTTTCTTCAATGTCGCAATATCACTTAGTTTCACATCTTTACCTAATGGAGATGTAATCTTAGTATCTTCTAATTTCTTCTCTGACCAATCTGTTTCTTCTTTCTTAGTCAGTTTGACATCGATAGATTTACCATCATCATTCAATTTAGTAACAACTTTTTCTTGTGTAGTTTGATTAAGCGTCATAGCAATTTGACCTGCTGAAAGTCCTAATTTGCTCGCTTTATTTTGATCGACTTTCACATCATATTGCTCATAAGATTTAGAAAGGTTCGAACTTACGTTTTCTACACCTTTAACTTTCTTCATTTCTTTCTCTACGTCTTTAACTGTACCTTCTATTGCTTCAGTTGATGGACCTGATACTTTTACAGATACCTCGTTCGCTGTACCGCCAGTAGAGAAATCTTGTTGTTTCCATTCACCTTTATGGTTGAATTTACCGATATGATCCATAACTTCTTTACCGACATTATCCCAGTTAGGTGTATCTTTATCGTATTTAACCATTAAAGCCATGTCATTTTTGGCAGATGGATTGAATGGATTTTCGCCACCTACACTATATTGAACGAATTCTACGTTTTTATCTTTTGATAAATATTTCTCAGCTTGTTCACCGTTTTTAACAACTTGATCTTCTTTTTCACCTGGTGAAGGTTTATAAGTTAGTGCTAACATCTTATCTTCACCTGTATCGATAAACGATTTACCGATATATGGCGTAAATACAAGTGCAATACTTGCGATAACAAGCACGATACTTAATACAATAACAAGCCATTTATGATTTAAATTCCATTTTAAAATGCCTTTGTATTTATTTGCTAACCAATGTCCTCTTTCTTTCTTAGCTTTCTTAATACCATTTCTAAAGAAGATATGTGAAAGTACTGGCACGATTGTTAATGCTATGAGTAGTGAAGCTAATAAGCTAAATGCTACTGCTAAAGCAAATGGTCTAAACATTTCTCCAATTTGTCCAGTTACAAAAGCTAACGGTAAGAATACGACAATTGTAACAATTGTTGAAGACATGATTGGAATAAACATTTCTTTCGTTGCACTTGTAATCAGTTTACTACCTTTCAGTTCTTCACCTTTATCCGACATGCGTCGATAAATATTCTCTATTACAACAATGGAGTCATCAATAACACGTCCAATTGCGACTGTTAATGCCCCTAAAGTTAAAATATTTAATGAAACATCCATCGCTTTTAAACCGATGAGTGCCATTAATAATGACATCGGAATAGATACCATCGCGATAATAGTTGATTTAATATCTCTTAAGAAGAACATAATGATAATCACTGCAACGATAGAACCGATTAAAGCTTTCTCAACCATTGTCGATACTGAGTCTTTAATTGTTGATGCTGTTTCCATCAATTGTACAGATTCAATGTTGTTATGATCTTTCTTATAAGCTTCAAGTTCTTTGTCTACATTATCAACGACATCTACTAAGTTGGCATCTGTAGATTTCGTAACTTGAAGCGCTAAAGCATCTTTACCATTTGTTTTAGAAATTGAATCTCGTTTCTTCTCTTGTTTAACATCTGCGATATCAGATAATTTTACAGATGGGATACTTTGAGATGCACTACTATCACTTGATTCAGAACCTTGTTGAGCTTGTTGTGCTTGCTGGCCTTGTTGTGATTGACTTGCAGCACTTTGCTCTCCACCACTTGAAGCACCACCTGTCATAGGTATTTCTAAGTCTTTCAGTGCTTTTATTGAAGTGAATCTTCCATCTACGACAATTGATTTCAAATCATCACCAAATGTATATAAACCTAAAGGTGATTCTTTCGTAGCACCGTCGATATATTGAAGTACTTCATCTTCACTCATACCACGTTTCGTTAATTCATTTTGGTCAAATTCTAAATTGACTTCTTCTAATGTTTGACCTGACAATGATACATTTTGTACGCCGTCTACTTTTTCAAGTTTAGGTATTAAATCTGATTGCATTTGCTTTGTGACTTTTTCAAGATCGTCATCTTTATCAGAAATTGAATAACTCACAACTGGGAATGAGTACATAGACATTCTACTCATATCCGGATCTTGAACACCATCAGGTAAATCTAACGCTTCTAGTTTCTTTCTTAATTCAGTTTCAGCTTCATCCATGTCTGTTTGATATGTATATTCTAATGTAATTGCTGAAGCATTTTCTAAAGACTGACTCGTTACATTTTGTACGCCTTCTAGATTTTGAACTTCTTTTTCAACTGGTTCTGTTACGTTTTCTAGAACACTTTCAGGTGTTGCACCTGGATATGGTGTCGTAATTGTAATAACAGGCGTTGTAATATCCGGTAATAACTCTAGTTTCATTTTGAACGCTGAATATATGCCGCCAAGCAAAATAATAATCGTCATAAGCAAAATAGCAAATTTATTATTCAGCGAGAACTTGATCATTTTTTGAACCACTCAATTTCCCCCTAATTTATGATTTGTAAATAATTGTATAATATTTTTACGGTGAAACATACCTTATACATAAAGAAAGCACTAAAATTTTAATAATTTAAATTTTTAGTGCCTTAATCTTATGTCTAGTTTCTTTTGATTTTCTTTTCGATTTTTCTTTTATAAGTGACTATTGCTGGCTTAACTTTCTCGATTGCAGTATAAAGTGGTTTATTTAATACATAATCAAATTCGCCGATTTTCTCACTTAAATAAGTGCCCCAAACTCTCTTGAATGCCCATAATCCATAATGTTCATGGTCTTGGTCTGGGTTATTATCCGTACCACCGAAGTCAAACTTAGTAGCGCCTTTTTCTTTAGCAAAACGCATCATTTCAATAATCATGCGATGATTCGGTAAAAATTCACGATATTCATTTGATGACGCACCATATAAATAATATGATTTCTTACCTGAGAAGATTAAGATACCACCTGATAAATACACGCCATCTGGTTTTTTACTTTTTAATTCTTCCATTTCTTGAATACGTTTTTCAAAGTTACCTAATTTTTCATCAGCATCATTTAACTGATTAACAACTTTTTTAGTTTGTCTTCTATTCGCTAATTTTTCTTTTTCTTCTAATAGTGCATCACGTTCTTTGAATAAGTCTTTTAGAACTGTATCTGGCACTACTTTGACTAAGAATAATTCACAATCCCCATCTGGATGTAAATGATCATAAATATTCTCAAAGTATGAAACATCTCTTGTTAAGAAATTATCTCGCTCGCCTGTTTCTTCCATGATTTTCGCAAAGATTTTTAAGTCATCACGGTTACCGATGACTAATTCAGTGCCTCTTTTTAGAGAGTTTCTCACACGTGAACGGTTTCGTTTATCAAAGCTTTGCATTAAGTCTTCTTCAGGTTGATCGATTTTAGTGATCATCGTCATTCTAGGTTGGATATATTTCTTACTTAATCCATCTTCAAAACCTTTATGTTCAAATCCTAATGAAGTTAAATATTCAAGAACACCTTCAGATTGATCCACTTCTATATCTGGGTCAATTTTAATGGCATAACTGTTCTCATTACGTGCAATTTCTTTAGATAATTCAAAAAGTACTTTAACAGATGTTTCGTCTTTATAATCAACAACAAAACCTCTAGATATGTAACATAATGTATATGGTAGCTTTGGCACTTTCTTAAATAAAAGTTGTGCTACACCTGTTATTTTTTCACCATCGCCCACTGCTATACGACGAGAATACCAACCTGTAAGCTTTTTGGATTCTGCCCACTTTGTAAGTTGCAACATATCACCATTTGGATGTTGCTTTACAAATTCATCATGTTGCTCATGAGTGATATTCATTTTCTTTATCGTCATTTATAAATCTCCTTTTTATCAATTCGTCTTTTAATTATACAATGAAACGTACTATAATTTCACGCAAAAGACCAATATTTGTTATACTTGTCATACAAAACATACAGTTAGGATTGAAATATATGAGACAACTTGTTCTAACGCTTTTTATTATTATAAATATCATACTGATTGCGGTCAGTCTAAATTTTGATAGCACGATTAATTATTTAAGTTATCGAATCATAACTGTTGCCTTCACCTTGCTACTGAGCATCGTCTTTATTCTCGAGAATGCTCGTAAATCTATATTATTTATAGCCATTATAAGCGCCTTGATTGCACTCGTGCATTTAGGTATTATTATTCAAAGTGTCTATCTCAATGTTTATGCGAATTAGTTTTGAATTCGTAACACGCGCCTTTATATAAAATGCGCGTGTCTTTTTTTATATTTGTTGATGAGAGTATTAATGTTGTGTATTTCTCTTCTGCATCCTCTGTAAGTTTAATGACAACATCATCTTCTTTGAAGCCTAACTTAACAAATTCTTCGTTTGTTTCAATCACTTTCAATCCATACCATGATTGCCAATTTTGACTCGATTCTTGAAGATTACCGACTTGAATCGTCACTTCATCAATTGATAAGTTATAATGAAAATTATCTTCTAATGAAGCTTCTCTTTCTTCATCACTTTCGCCCCACTGAATGATGAATGGTAAATTTAACTCTTGCTTATCATCTAAATATAGTAATTGCCATTGTATCGTTGTGCCGTCAGGTTTCGTTCTCGACATTTCAATTGGACCTATAATATCTAAATCAAATTGCTCTAGATGAGTCTTAACGCTATCGATATTTTGTGTTCTAAGACAGATCCTTTTAAATCCTTCTTGTACATGCTCATCTTTAAACGTATTCGCAAAGCTTAATCTACCTTCTTCCGTTTGAGCATACGAACGCGCTAAAGCTGCATCAAAGACATCAATCCACTCTATATAATGTAAATCTATATAACTTAATTGATTGTACGTTCCTAATTGTGTATGTTTACCACCTTGGATGGCTTGAATATATTGATGTGGAAATTCAATTGATTCTATACCGTCTACGTAATGAATAATATGATCAAATTTTAAATTCATGTACATACCTCCTACTTTTAAGCTGCTCTTTTAAACACTTTACTATTAATGAAAAATAAAATAATCAGCAATATTGAAACGATAATAATCGTAAGGACATATGGATATACTTCGTGTTCTCCTTTTATACCCACTAACGGTGAAACGATACCACCGAATAGAAATTGAGATAGTCCTAATAAACTTGCCGCACTTCCAGCGCCACCTTTATTGTTAGCCATCGCAATAGAAAAACCAGTCGTACCAATTGCAGATACTGGACTAACAAGTATGAAGAATCCAATCATTAATATCCAAATGGATAAGCCATTCATTAATGTGATTGAAACGATAATCACACCTATAATTTGAATCATTCCGAATAAACGCATAAGTACATGTTCGTCATAATAGTCGACTAATTTATTAATAATTTGACCTGATAATATTAATCCAAGACCATTAAAAGCAAACATACAACTAAAAGCTAATGGTGAAATATGATAGACAGATTGCGTTATGAATGATGAAGCGGATATGTAACTAAATAACAATGCGTATGTACATCCTTGTATAAATAAAGGCATTAAAAATTTTGGACTTTTGAGTAAATTTTTAAAGTCTGTTAGCACTTCACTGATTCTACCTGATGAACGTTCTGCTTCTGGTAATGATTCTGTTAATTTTAATGAAGATAAACCAAACATAATAAAGCCGAATATCGTTAATAAAATAAAGACCACTTTCCAAGTTGAAAATGATAATATAATACCACCCAATACAGGTGCTAAAATAGGGGCTACACCATTAACAAGCATTAATATCGCTAAGAATTTCGTTAAAGCTTTACCTTTATATAAGTCACTGGAAATTGCCCGGGAAATAACTGCCCCTGCCCCACCAGTAAAACCTTGTACAAAGCGTAATGCCATCATGACGTATATATTAGGTGCAAATACACATAGTATTGAAGCAACTGTATATACAATCAGTGCTACCATGAGTGGTCGCTTACGTCCTATAAAGTCAGATAGTGGACCGACAAATACTTGTCCAACTGCTAAACCAACCATAAAGAGTGTAAGCGTTAATTGCGTGTTTGACGTTGTTGTATCAAAATCACGACTGATTTCTGGTAATGCTGGTAAATACATATCTATTGAAAATGGTCCAAATGCGGTTAATAAACCGAGAATCACGATTAAAAATATTGAAGGCTTAGCCATCTTTTGTTCGTTCATGAAATACGCTCCTTTTATATCTATTACCTAATATTATTGCTTAACAAATTTCAAATAGCAATGTTATATGTGAACACTTATTAAAATACTTTACTTTCAGATAGTCATCATTCAAAATATAGTCAGAAACTTAGAATCGGAGTGGAAACATGAACATTTTTTTAACAGGTGCTACGGGATTTGTAGGTGCAGAGTTAATACAATCACTTGCAAAAGATGCACAAAAGCAATTTTATGTATTATACAGGAGTGAGCAGAAGAAAGATCAATTGCTCAATAAATTAAATCCATCGTATCATTCAAGAATTCACTTTATTAATGGTGACATTACAGAAACATTATGTGGTGTGTCTGAAAATGATATTGAAACGATACCTCAAATAGATAAATTTTATCATTTAGCTGCACTCGTCAAATTTAATTTCGAACTTGCAGATGATCTTTATCAAATCAATTATATCGGCACACAACATGCTTTGGATTTAGCAGAACAAATACATACAAAGCATTTTTTATATGTATCAACAGCCTATACAGTTGGTGAGCAAGAACGTGGTAATGAAGTACTACATTCAATCGATTCACCAACAAACAATCCTTATGAAGCGACTAAAATTAGAGCTGAACATATCGTGATGCAAAGAAAAACAATGGCAACTTCAATCATTCGTCCAGCAATTATAATAGGCGATTCTGTAACAGGAGAAGCTGATTCAAACTTTACACTGTATGGCTTTATGAAAGCATTAAAAGTCTTCAAAAGACGTGTAGAAAAAAAGAAAGATCATGCAATATATAGACTATTTGGAGATGCCAGTCATACGTCGAATTTCGTACCAGTTGATTATGTTGTACAAGTACTCACAGTAGCATGTGATTATGCAGAAAATCATAAAATTTATCACGCAACCAATCAGAATCCACCATCAAATGACTTTATATTTGCGACAATTAAGAAACACCTAGACTTCCATCAATTAGAAGTTGCTCCAATGAGTGAGATAAACACAATAACAGATGAAGAAAGAGTACTGAATAGTTTTATCGATGTATTTGCACCTTACTTCTCTAAATCTATCAAATTTAATGATGAAAATACTGAAGAAATGCTCAAAAAAGCAAACGAACAGACACTCGTACTTTCAAAAGAAACATTGGATATGATTATTGGAAAATATTTTATGAAATAGTAAAACAAGCTAGGACATTTGTAGTGTCCTAGCTTGTTTTAGTTGTATTAGAAGGTGCTATCTTCCATTATTCCGAATTGTGGTAATTAGATGGGCGCTCATTTAGAGACATTTCTCAGAATTCTGTCCCTAACTTCTAATCTAACCACCTATATAGTTCATATTAATTTTATTTTTCTTTCGTCTAGCTACTGTAGCTGCTGTTCGTTCATCTGAGTATCTGTCATCTCTTATATTCCATAAATATTTTAATATGGTTAATAATTCTTCGTCCGTCTTACCGCTTCTTAGCTCTGATTTTATATCATAGCCATTCTTTTCAGCAAATAAGCAACCATAAAATTTACCATCAGATGAAATTCTTGCTCGTGTACATGATGAACAAAACGATGCTGATACACTCGTGATCAAACCAAATTGTGCGCCGTTATCTTTATGGCGATAGTATGTTGCCACTTCTCCAAAATAATTGGCTTCTACTGGTTCTACATCATAGGCTGAAGAAATGATATTTAACATTTCTTTCTTAGTGACGACTTTATCAAAATTCCACCCATTATCATTACCTACATCCATAAATTCTATAAATCTTACGATAATGTTTTTCTCTTTAAAATGCTCAACAAGTGGTAGTATTTCTTGGTCGTTCACCCCTTTTTGGATTACGACATTCACTTTAACTTTTAAACCTATGCTCACTGCATAATCTATTTGATCGAGTATTTGAGAAGCGGATATTTGACGATTATTAATCGATTTAAATAATTCATCATCCATTGCATCTATACTTACATTCACTCTACGTAGTCCTGCATTGTATAAATTCAATCCATGTTTTTTTAACAACATACCATTTGTTGTTAGTCCGATGTCTTCGATACCTTCTATTTTGTTCAAAGCTTCTACAAGCTCATATAGATTTCGTCTTAGAAGCGGCTCTCCGCCTGTAATTCTAATTTTCTTTACACCAAGTGAGCTGTATAACTTAGATAATCTCGTAATTTCTTCAAAACTCAACAATTCTTCTTTAGGTAAGAAGACGTAATCATCTCCAAAAATTTCTTTTGGCATACAGTAATCACAGCGAAAATTACATCGGTCGGTAACGGATATTCTTAAATCTCTAATTGGTCTTCCTAATTTATCTTTGATAGGTTGATGCATCGTAACGCCCCCTCTACCTATACAATCGTTAAGACTCAGCTTTTTCTAAATCTTCAATGTAATTTATGTTTTGGTACCAATTAGTTGAATCATTCACATTTGATACATCTAACCATTGTGAAGGTTTCTTTTCGTATATTTCTTTCATTCTAAAGGCTTCATGGTCTAACGCTTCTTTAATGTCCGCTTCGACACGATGACTATAAAATGCTAACGTCGGCATTTTTTTACCATTTGCTTCGTATCCAGCAATGTCTAGCTGTTCTTCCATTACACGCGAAATAAAAAATTGATATAAATGACTAATCGCTTTTTCGGTAATTTTAGGTGTATCGCAAGCAATCACAAAATAACATTCCGAATCATGTTTTTGCATCACGCTATATATCCCACCTAAAGGACCATTATTTTTGTACTTTGATAAATCTACGACAACATTATGGTGATTGAATGAATCTTTCAATTCTTCATTCGTACTAATCACAACTTTTTCAAATAAATTCGTTTGATTTAAAGTTTGAATGATTTTTTCATAAAAAACTTCTCCATTAATTGTCGCTAACGCTTTTGGTGAACCAAATCTACTGGACTTACCGCCAGCTAGAACTATTGCTATCATTTTCTCTTTACCCTCCACTAACTGGTGGAATCAATGCAACAACATCTTGGTCTGTTATAACACTCGATTCTTGCACAAATTCCTCATTTACAGCAACTTGAAAAGTTTCATCCTTTAACTCTGGATACTTCTCAACTAAATATTGCTTAAAGTTTAACACAGAGTAGTCTTGGTTAAGAGTTATTTGCTCTTCATTTATGTTTATTATTTCTTTTAAATGAGCAAAATACAATACTTTCATTATTCACCCTCCATTTGAATAGAAGAATGGTATTGTTTTTGACTACCTTGCCATTCTTCTCCATCTTCCCATATTTCTTTTTTCCAGATTGGTACGATTTCTTTAATCCTTTCAATTGCATATTCATTCGCCTTATAAGCATCTTGCCTATGCGGTGAAGATACACTGATAACAACAGCTATATCTGATATTTGTAATTCACCAATTCTATGTGCAATTGCAACTATTGTACCTGGCCATTTTTCTTTAATTTCATCACCAATTTGAGCTAATTTCTTCTCTGCCATAGGGATGTATGCCTCATAAGCTAAGTACTCTGTTTTAATGCCTTTTGTCCATTCTCTAACATGTCCTGTAAAGACAACAACTGCACCTTGCTTTTCATTGAGTGTCCAGTTTCTGTATAGCTCAGGATTTATTGGATCATTGACGATTTCAAATTGTTTCACTTCTACACCTACTTTTTCAACCAATTTTCAAACCAAACTTTAAAGTTTTTCTTTTCTTCAAGATTAAACGCATCAAACTGATATACAATATTTTGTAACGTTTGTTCCAAATCTTGAGATTGCTTCGTTAAAAGTACTTTTGGAAAATGATCATGCTTAAATCCTTCAATTAGTAGTACATCAGGCTCAATAGACAAATCTTCATCTATTATTTGCTGCAACGGCTTCTCTTCATACGTTACTCTCTCTATTAAATGTTTACCCAACACGATACTTTCTTTAGCACCGCTATTAATAAACGTTAAACTGTCTACTTCTTTATGATTAAAAGAAATTTCGTCTGCACCATGCCCATGATGTTTAATTGTAGATACTGTTAATTGCTGACTGCGACATTCTTTAATTAATTCATTTATTAATGTTGTTTTACCACTATTTTTATAACCAACTATTTGTAATATCTTCATAGTGTTAATTGACTTTCATATGACTGATGATCCGTTAATAGAACTTTCACATCGTCACCTTTTTGATAACCTCTTGTTCCACTAGGTAAAATAATCATACCATTACTTTTAGCAATTGCTACGACCGCATTTGATTTATTAAACCCTGAAGGTTCAGCATAAACACCTTGTGAAGTGAAGGATAATTTCCCTCTAATAAATCTCGTAAATGGGTTAGCTTTTTTAAAGTCTTCATTCAACTTCGCATCTATAATGACTGGATAAATAGCATTTGCAGACATCATTTTTTGAATGGTTGGCTTTGTAAACAAATAAAATCCTGAGTAACAAGCTGATGGATTGCCTGATAAACCAAACAACACCTTCTCATCTTTGTATGCAACCGTTGTTACGCTACCCGGTCTCATTTGCACTTTATTAAAGAGTACTGTTGCTCCAATTGCATCATACACTTTCGGTAAATAGTCGAAGTCTCCAACTGATACGCCACCAGTTGTAATCACGATATCATGTTCTGACATTGCTTTTTCAACTATATCAATACAACCTTGGAGATTATCTTCTTGAATGTTATATGTAGTAGCTTCGATATCAACTTCTTTGCATAACGATTCAATCATTGGACCATTTGAATTTCTAATCTTGCCTGGTTCTAATGGGTCATTTGGTCCTACTAACTCGCTACCTGTTGCGATGACAGCAACGGTTGGCTTTTTGGATACTTTTACAGTTTCGTAGCCAAATGTTGCCAACGCAGCAATAACACCACTGTTAATACGTTGACCTTTATGTAAGACGTATTCATTTTCTTTACATTCTTCTCCTTGAAAAGCGACATTTTCACCTTCCGTAAATGGTTTACGAATAGTAAATCCTGTTTCTGTTTCCACTGTTTGTTCAAACATTACAACTGCATCTGCACCTTCAGGTATAGGTGCGCCAGTCATAATACGTACCGCTTCTCCGCTATTTAAAGTGACGTTTGAAGCTGTTCCAGCCCCGATATGATCTACAACTTTAAATGATATTCTATTATCTCCTGATGCCCCTTTAGAATCAGCACTTTTAATTGCAAATCCATCATAAGGTGATTTATCAAATCGAGGAATATCGTAAGTTGCATTAATATCTTCAGCAAGTATATAGTTTAAACTTTCATTTATTGATACTGTTTCTGTCTCTAACTGCTTTACTACTTTAATAACATGTTCAATTGCTTCTTTCACTGGTATAGGTGTTCTCATTTCAACTGCCAATTGTCTACACTCCCTATCAATTTATTTAAACTTACATGTTATAATATCTTTAGAAAGGATGATGATTTTGTCTGAATTTACACATTTTAACGAGCAAGGCCATGCAAAAATGGTCGATGTCTCAGATAAAGAAACAAGCACACGTATCGCAATTGCAAACTCAAGTATTAAAGTAAATCAAACAATCTATGATCAAATAAAAAATGCAACAAATAAAAAAGGCGATGTACTTGGCACAGCACAAATTGCAGGCATTATGGCCGCAAAGAATACAAGCCAATTGATACCTATGTGTCACCCTCTTCAATTAACAGGCATCGATATCTCTTACGAATGGGATAAAGATCAACCATACACAATAAACATTTCAGCAACCGTTAAGACGAAAGGTCAAACGGGTGTAGAAATGGAAGCTTTAACTGCTGCAAGTGTTACAGCTTTAACAATATATGATATGTGTAAAGCTGTTGATAAAGGCATGGTTATTGGTGAAACATATTTATCTTATAAGACTGGTGGCAAAAATGGCGACTTCAAACGCCAATAGTTATTTATTAAGCTCATGTACTAAATGATTCAATTCTTTAGTTATGAGCTTTTCCATTGCTAATTTGACTGCACCTGTAGAACCCGGTATTGAAATAATAACTTGATGCCCTACTGTACCTGCAATTGCTCTAGAAAGTATCGCTCTCGTACCTACATCTTCTGTATAACTTAAATATCTAAATATCTCACCGAATCCTTCTATTTCTTTATCTAGTAAAGGCTTAATCGCCTCAATCGTAACATCTCTTTGACTAATACCTGTACCGCCAGTTGTAATAATGGCGTCAACATCATTATTAAGCCACTCATTCACTTGCGTTTGAATTTCAGTGACATCATCTTTAACAATTTGATAATGCCCCTCTCTAATTTCAACATTGAGATCTTTCAAATATTGTTGAACAAGTTGTCCACCTTTATCTGTTTCTTTCGTTCTCGTATCACTTACGGTTAAAACTGCCACATTTATAAGACGATCTATTCTATTAACTACACTCATCGATTTAACTCCTATCCAAACATATTCTCAACAAACTGTCTACCTTCTTCTACAGAATCCAAATCATGAATTAATAACCTACCATTATTAAATGCTACGACACGATGGTCATTGTATAAATACTGAATCATATACGCATTAGAACGATGCAATAATCCATTTTGAGCAACAAACTTTTCAATAGCTGGTCGATTAAGCTTCTCGTTTATATATTGAACAGTATGTCGGCCACATAATTCCGTTAGTTGGTTGTCTGAATTTGATAATTTTGAATAAGTTGGTTCTGCTCCACAGGACTCACAATCGTCTCGTTTCATTTGTTCAAATCCAAATGATTGATGTTCACCGAACCAAACATCACCGTACGTAATTTTAGGCGTAAATGAATAACCAGCCAATATTTTAAGTGCATCTGCAACTTGTAAACTTGCTGCCATTGTTACTGCCGGATTTATCACGCCTACTGTGTCACAAGTTCTATTAATCACTGGCAATTGTGGTAATACACAGTTCAAGCAAGGTGTTTCTTTAGGCACAAAAGCCGCTTGAACATAAGTAGATTCTAAGCATGCGCCATATATCCACGGAATATTCATCTTGTACGCAAAATCATTAATAATTTGTCTCGTATTAAAATTATCTGTCGCATCAATAATAATGTTTGAGTAACGCGCTACTTCATGTAATAACTTTGCATCACATTGCGCAATATAAGATTTTATTGTAATGTCTTCACGAATTTTCTTTAAATGTCTTTCTGCTGCTACAACTTTAGGTAACATTTCTTTAATATCATTCTCTATAAATAATGTTTGTCTTTGTAAGTTTGACGATTCAACATAATCTCGATCAATAATATTGAGTCTCTTTATACCCGACCTAGTCAACTGTTCAGCAACATGAGTACCAAGTGCACCCATGCCTACAATAGTGACACTCGCTTGTTCAATTCTTCCTTGACCTTGTTCTCCAATTTTATCGAATAAAATTTGACGAGAATAACGTTCGTTCATTTATATCAACCTTTCACGAATCTCTTTAACTCTATTATAGAGTTAAACGCTTTTATCCTCAATTAATTGTAAGGCTGAGACAAAACATTGCCTCAGCCTTATTATTATCTTGGCAGTAGATGACTGAATTGAAAATGCGCTTGAATCAAGCTTGTTTCAACTCTAGTCATCCTTGCCGGGGCGGGACTACGAAATCTTTTTATACAAATTAGATTTCTGTCCCGCTCCCTATACATGCTTTCTTTCTATTTTAGTCATATGCATCATTGTAACGAGTGCAATCACACCAAATATAGCGAGCATAAAGAATGCTAAATGATTTGAACCAGTCAAACTCGTTACTAACGTTATAATTAATGGTGGGAAGAATCCGCCGAGTCCACCCATCATAGATACGATTCCGTTTACAACACCCGCTTCTTTTGTGAAGTATGTCGGCACAAGTTTAAATACAAGTCCATTACCAATACCTGCACAAACACTTACCGTCAAACATCCAATCGTAAACAAAATGAGATGATGTGATATTGAAAGTACGATTGCACCTGCTATTAAACCGATAAAGAATACTTTCAATACGTTTAAAGCATTAAATTTATCTCCTAACATACCACCTATTGGTCTAAGTAATGTTGCGATTGCAATAAAGATACCTGTTCTAATACCAGCATCTACTTTATCAATTTCAAAATGACTCACTAAAAAGTTTGGCAAGAACAAACCAAATGCAACAAATGCACCAAACGTAATAAAATACCAGAAACTAAAATAGTAAAGTTTATAGTTATTGATGACTTGTTTCGTTTGTGAAATCATTGGAATTTTGACTTTATGTTCTTCCTTATCTCCAAAGATAAACATTAATACTGCGAAGATAAGTAATACGATTAAATAAAGTTGAACAGTATGTTGCCATCCGATAATGCCTGCTATTGGAGGCGCTAAAAATGATGATACGGCTGTCCCTAAATTACCCATTCCATAAATACCATTCGCAAAACCATGTTTTTCTTTTGGAAAATATTTAGGAATAGATGTAACACCTACTGAAAAGATTGCACCACCAAGACCAATAAAGAATCCTGCAATCATCAATCCTGTAGTTGAATGTGCTTGACTTAAATAAAATACTGGAAACAATAAAATAATAAAACTCGCTAAAAATACCAATCTAGAACCTAACAAGTTCGTATAATAGCCAATCGGTATTCTTAATATTGATCCTAAAATAACGGGGATTGCTAAAATAATAGCTTTCTGACCTTCTTCAACACTTATATCTTGTGTAATATAAGGCATTAAAGGTGCGAGTATACTCCAAACCATAAATCCTGCCATTAAACTAAAGGTTTGGAGTGGTAGTTGAACTTTTCCTAAGTTATTTCTCATGTTTTTCACCCTTCGAAATTAATCTTTATGTATAATCTTTCCAATATTATTGTAGGTTATTTGTGAAAAAGTGCACATAAGGATATCCCCTTATTGAAACATGGAAAATCCCTATATTCATTTATAAATTCAATACACTAAAAAAACATAAAAAGACCTGATAAATTGAGGCTTTTGAGCCAAATATTTATCAGGTCAATTTCATTTTAGAAGTCCAATAATTTTTTCTTCATAGCATATTCAACTAATTCTGGGCGCGATTTTAAACCAAGTTTATCCATAATTCTCGCTTTATGTGCTTCAATTGTTTTGACAGAAACAAATAATTTCTCCGCAATTTCTTTATTACCATAGCCCTTTGCAATTAAAGGTAAGATTTCTAGTTCTCTTTGAGATAATATTTTAAATGGATCAGAATTACTTTGATCACTGTTATCTTGATGATTAAAAAGTTCATTCACAAGTGAACTCGTGACTTTAGAATCAATATACATATCGCCTCTATATATTGTTCTTACAGCATGTATTAATTCTTCATCTGGTGCATTTTTCAAGATATATCCTTTAGCACCACTTCTTAATACATGAAATAAATATTCTTCATCATCATACATTGTTAATATTAATATTTTAGTTTGCTTAAAGTCATCTGATATTTTACCAGTTGCGATTAATCCCGATTCACCAGGTGGCATACTTAAATCCATGATCAATACATCTGGTGAATGTTTTGCAACCATTTGATATGCTTCTATACCATCTGCAGCTGTCGCAACAACTTCCATGTCTTCTTGATAATTTAAAATCATTGAAAAGCCTGTTCTCACCACTGCATGATCATCTGCTATTACGATTTTCATATATACCACCCACCATTTATGCTATTGGTACATTCAATTTAATATTTGTACCTTTTTTAAGTTTACTTTCGATATTGATTTTACCGCCAACGATTTCAGCCCGTTCTTTCATACCATATATACCTAATCCTGAACCTTTTGGCTGACTACCTAATACAAATCCATTCCCTTGGTCAGCAATTTCAACTTCTATTTCATTTCCATCACAAGACATATGTACATCAACACTATCCACATTAGCATACTTTAATGCATTAAACACTGCTTCTTGTACAATTCTATAAACGACTGTTTCTATTTCCGTATTAAAACGTTTAATAGACGAATCATAATGATAGTGAACATGGAAACCGAAATTTTTCTCAAGCTGTTTAAAATATGATTTGAATGCTGCGTCTAATCCAAGATCATCTAATGATGAAGGTCTTAGTTCTAAAGATAAGTTTCTAATATCATCGATTAATCGAGACATTAACGTTTCAATATGTTGAGATTGTTGCTTCAATTCGTCAATATCATTCTGATATTTCAATAATCTAAGTTCAACACTGACATTAAGCAATTCTTGAACAACACCATCGTGTAATTCTCTAGAAATTCTTTTACGCTCGTTTTCTTGTGCGGATATTGTTTTTTGGATCATCGTTTGCTGATGTAATTTCTGTTGTCTTTCAATTTGTGGTGATACATTTTGTAATGTATACACTTTAACATCGTCTTCTTGACTAATCGTTTGATAAGTCGCTGTAAAAGGTTCAACAGTCCCGCTATTCGTCTGCATAAACACTTGAAAGCTAGTGTTGCCAATCTTTGAAGACTCTAAAAAACAGTCTCTACATGATTGTAAGGCATATTCATTTGAATAACCTTCACACCTACTACAAATGGCATGTGTCAATGATGATTGATTGTCTTCAGAGATTACTTTTCGGGCAGCTTCATTCATATTAATAACCTGTCCTTTACTATTTAAAAACACAATCATTTCGCTCGTTTTTTCATAGTATTGTTTTAATATATCCATTAATATTGAAGCATCTTCTGAACTCATACATTCATCATGTCCTTTCCATAAAATGGTCCAAAGCGATTAAAATCATTCATATCTATTTCAGGAAATAATTTATCATCTCGCTGTCCTAATAAGAGCACTCCATAAACTCGATACTTTTTCCATAATGGAATCGCAAGTAATGATGTTAATTGTTCACTTTGAACAATTGGATAGTTAAAGAGTTGATCATGATAAGGGCTTTCTTTCAAGTCACGAATTTCAATAGGTTTCCCACTTTTGATAACAATTCCTGCTATTCCTCTTCCGCTTCTTAATACGATGTTTTGATATCTATGATTTAAATTTCCAGATACATACTGCCATTTTATATGAAAGTGAGCAGAGTTTTCAGAAGTCATTGCTAATCCGACAAAATCAACACCATAAGTACTACGAATAAGATCCAACTGTTCCTGAAAATCAAAATCATTAGACATTTTAAACACCTCACTTTTACTTATAGTTTAATTCGTTTTATGTTTTCTGTAAATAATGTAACTTCTACTAAAGTAATTAAGTGGAACACTCCAAACATGTACCAATCTCGTAAATGGCCATAAACTTGTGATTAAAAATCCTAAAATAATATGTAGCTTAAATGTTAAAGGTACGTCATTCATTAAAGCAACATCTGGTTTAAAGATTAATAATCCTCTAAACCAAACAGAAATTGTTTGTCTATAATCAAAGTCTGGTGTTGTCGCGTTCGTCCATAATGTTGAAATACAACCCATCAATACGATAACTAACAATAATATATTTACTATAATGTCCGAAGCTGAACTTAGCCTTCTTACATTTTGTTTCGTAATTCTTCTAGCTGTTAACAGAACCATACCGATTAATGTCACAATACCGAAAATACTTCCAATATAAACTGCACCGATATGATATAAATGATCATTAACGCCGACACTACTTAACCATTCTGCAGGTATGCCTAAACCAACTATATGTCCAAATATAACTGGAATAATACCTAAGTGAAATAAAATACTTCCCCACATCAATTGTTTCTTCTCAATAAACTCACTAGACTTTGCTGTCCATGAAAATTGATCATATTTAAATCTGAATAAATGACCGATAATAAAAATAGCGATACATAAATAAGGATAGATAACCCATATAAATTGATTAATCACCGTTGATCACCTTCTCTTGCTCTGCTACACATGATTTTAACGTTTCTCTAATTGCTTTAATCAAATGAAAGTACGGACTGTTTTGTTTACCTAATGCTTGAAGCAATTCATATGTTCCATCTTCAATGACCATCACAACAAGCGTTAAACTTTCTTGTGCACGACTGTCACCTCTCCACTCTGCAGCATATAAGAATTCAAGCATAAGCGGTAAAAAATCTGACAGTTCATTTTGAGGCATTTCTAGCCCGAACATTTCATAAAGTACTTTTAATCTTGCAAGCATTTGTCCTCGTTCTTTTTGTTCTGTTAGTTTATTGTACGTCATATATAACGTCGTCTTTTTTTCAAAATCAAACGTTCTTGTATACACTTCTTGAATATCATCTAATGAAATATCATGCATATTTTCCCAGTATTGCTTAATGTCACGATAAGCCGGATGATTGGTATCGAAAGCTTTATCAAATGCTTTAGGATGAAAGTCTAACTTTTCTGGATAAGTTAACTGGTTACTAAAGAAACCAAAGCTTTCTTTAAGTTCATATAATGCATCTAAATTAATCACGGAAAATCCCTCCATAGAAGTTCTCATTGTATATTTCTTGTCCGGATTTTTGCTCTGATAATCCTTGAACACCACAACCATCACAATTTGAGCCAAACATTTCGCCACCATATCCTTGGCTACCTTGTGCTCTGTAAGTATCCATGTAACCTTCTTTATGAGATGTCGGTACAACAAAACGATCTTCATGTTTAGCAATCGCGAGTAATCTATACATCGATTTCGTTTGTCTTTCCGTAAGTCCTACGCGCTCAAGTCTTGAAATATCAAAGTCTTTACCACTTGATTTAGCTCTCATATAACTACGCATCATCGCCATTTTTTGCAATGCTTCTTTAACCGTCTTCGTATCACCTGCTGTTAGCATATTTGCTAAATATTGAACAGGTAATCTCATTTCTTCTATTGCTGGGAAGATCATATCTGGATTTCTAATAGAATCTTTACCTTCAAAGTAATTCATAATTGGACTTAACGGTGGACAATACCATACCATTGGCAATGTTCGATATTCAGGATGTAAAGGAAATGCTAATTTATATTCTATTGCCAATTTATAAACTGGTGAATTTTGTGCCGCTTCAATCCAATCTTGTGAAATACCATCTTTTTCAGCTTGTTGAATAATATCTTCATCAAATGGATCTAAAAATAGATCAAGTTGCTTTTGATATAAGTCTTTTTCGTTTTCTGCAGAAGCTGCTTCTTGAACTTTGTCAGCATCATAGAGTAATACACCTAAATATCTCATACGACCTGTACAAGTCTCAGAACATACTGTTGGTAAACCAGCTTCAACTCGAGGGAAACAGAATGTACATTTTTCTGCTTTGTTCGTTTTCCAGTTGAAATATACTTTCTTATATGGACAACCAGTCATACAGTATCTCCAACCACGACATGCATCTTGGTCGACAAGTACAATACCGTCTTCATCTCTTTTATACATTGCACCAGATGGACATGACGCAACACAACTTGGGTTTAAGCAATGTTCACACAGTCTTGGTAAATACATCATAAATGTTTGGTCGAAGTTAAATTTAATTTCTTCTTCGATTTTTTGAATGTTTGGATCAGTAGGTCCTGTAACATGAGCACCCGCTAAATCATCTTCCCAGTTCGGTCCCCATTTAATATCTAATTTTCTGCCTGAAATAACAGATTCTGCTTTTGCTACTGGAGAATGGTTTCCTTCTTTAGCTGTAGTTAAATGTTTATAATTATATGTCCACGGTTCATAATAATCTTTCATTTCTGGCATATCAGGATTATAGAAAATTTTACCCAGTGCAATTTTAGATAGTTTACTACCTGACTTTAATTCTAATTTTCCTTTTTTGTTGAGTACCCAACCACCTTTATAAGTTTCTTGGTCTTCCCAACGTTTCGGATAACCGATACCAGGTTTCGTTTCAACATTATTAAACCATATATATTCAGCGCCTGGTCTATTTGTCCATGTACTTTTACATGTGACACTACATGTATGGCATCCTATACATTTATCTAAATTCATAACCATAGCTACTTGCGCTTTAATCTTCAAGCCAATCTACCTCCTTCATTTTTCTGATCGCAACATATACATCTCTTTGGTTTCCAATTGGCCCATAGTAATTAAAGCCATAACTAATTTGTGCATAACCACCTACTAATTGCGTAGGTTTCAAGTGAATACGTGTAGGTGCATTATGTGAACCACCACGAGTATCTGTAATTTCTGATCCAGGTGTCTCAATATGTTTATCTTGTGCATGATACATAAACATCGTACCTCTAGGCATTCTATGCGATACAACTGCTCTTGCTGTAACGACACCATTTCTGTTATATACTTCTAACCAATCATTATCTTTAATGTCGTTCGCCATTGCGTCTTCTTTTGAAATCCAAACAGTTGGACCACCTCTGAATAACGTCAACATATGCAAATTATCTTGGTATGTTGAATGAATATTCCACTTACCATGTGGCGTTAAATATCTTAATACTAATGTATCTACGCCACCTTTTATGTTTTTATCCTTCGTACCAAATACCATTGGCGGCAATGTTGGTTTATAGATAGGTAAGTTCTCTCCAAACTGTAAGAATACTTCATGATCAATATAATAACTTTGTCTACCTGTTAACGTTCTAAACGGTACAAGACGTTCGATATTTGTCGTAAATGGCGAATATCTTCTACCTAATTTGTTTGATCCAGGGAATACTGCTGTCGGTATAACTTCTCTCGGTTGTGCTGTTATATTTTGGAATGTTATTTTTTCTGATGCACGTTCACTAGAAATATCTTTCAATGTCATCCCCGTTTGTTCTTCTAAATCATCGTAAGATTTTTGTGAGACTTTACCATTTGAAGCTGATGAAACATTCAATATGACATCTGCTACTTTGCGTGCTGTATCCATTCTAGGGAGACCATTTTTAACAGTGTCATCTTCCCACGTATCTAACATAATCTTTAATTCATCGTATTGCTCTTTAACTGAGAAACTTACACCATGAGCACCGACTTTACCTTTTTCTAACAACGGTCCAACTGATATATATTTATCGTATATAACTGTATAATCTCTTTCTACAACCGCGAAACCAGGCATCGTTTTATCAGGTATTGCTTCAATTTCACCTTTAGACCAATCTTTAACAATTCCGTAAGGTGTTGAAATTTCTTGTTTAGAATCATGTGCTAAAGGTGTTGTCACAACATCTTTAAATGTGCCTTTCATATGTGTCTTCGCTAAATCAGAAACAGATTTTGCTAACGTTTTATAAATATCCCAGTCTGATTTTGATTCCCATAATGGGTCAACTGCAGGGTTAAACGGATGTATGAATGGATGCATATCAGTAGAAGATATATCATGTTTTTCATACCATGTTGCTGCCGGTAATACGACATCTGCATACAACGGTGTTGCTGTCATTCTAAAATCTAGCGCAACTAATAAATCTAATTTGCCAGTTGTTTCTTCTCGCCAAACAATCTCTTCTGGTTTATCTGTTTCATTAGGATTTGCTAATAGACCTGATTTAGTACCTAATAAATGTTTCATAAAGTACTCTTGTCCTTTTGCTGAACTAGAGATTAAATTTGAACGCCATACAAACAATGTTTTTGGATGATTTTTCTTTGCACCTGGGTCTTCTATAGCAAATTTAGTCTTTTTAGATTTTACTGATTCAATTGCCCTTTGAAGAATCGCTTCATTTGAGTCATCCCCTGCATCTTTCGCTTCTTCTCCAAACAATAAGCTATTACAATCAAATTGAGGATATGATGGTAGCCATCCTAATCGTGCAGCTAATACGTTATAATCAGCTGGATGTTGATGTTTCAATTCATTTGATAATGGTGACTGTAATTTATCAACACCAGACTCTTCATATTTCCACTGATCCGTTGCAAAGTAGAACCAACTTGTTGCATTTTGAAGTCTAGGTGGTCCTTGCCAATCCTTCGCAAAAGCAATCGTTGACCAACCTTCTATCGGACGACATTTTTCTTGACCAACGTAATGCGCCCATCCGCCACCATTTACACCTTGGCATCCGCATAATATAACAAGGTTTAATATAGAGCGATAAATTGTATCAGAGTTAAACCAGTGATTGATACCTGCCCCCATAATAATCATTGAGCGACCATTTGTATCAACTGCATTTTGCGCAAATTCTCTTGCCACTTGCGTCACTATTGAAGATTTAACACCTGTTACTTTTTCTTGCCATTTAGGTGAATACATAGAATTTTCATCTTCATAACTTGATGCTTCAAGTGGATGATTTAATCTTCTTACGCCATATTGACTTGTCATTAAGTCGTATATTGTGGCGATATAAATTGTTTCTCCGTCCTTATTTTCGATTTCTTTAACGATAATAGGTCTTTCGAAAATACCATTTCCATCATTATCAAAATACGGAAATTGAATTGTGATCACTTTAGAATCATGGTCTTTAAAAGATAGAGCTGGATCTATTTCTTTTCCATCTTCACCTACTAAATTTAAGTTCCATTTAACGCCTTCTTCATATCTTTGTCCCATCGTTCCATTAGGTATGACAAGTTGTTCACTATTTTGGTCGTAAACTACTGGTTTCCATTCTGCATGTTCTGTTTCCATACCTAAATCACTTGATCTTAAGAAACGACCTGCTTTATAACCTTCTCCATGTTTATCAAGTTGTATGATGAAAGGCATATCAGTGTATTGTTTTGCATAGTTGATAAACATTTCTTCTTGTTTATCTTCATAATATTCTTGAAGAATGACATGTGTCATAGCTTGCGCTAATGCTGCATCTGTACCAGGATTTGGTGCTAACCAGTTATCAGCAAATTTTACATTTTCAGCATAGTCTGGTGCGACAGACACAACTTTAGTACCTTTATATCTTACTTCAGTCATAAAATGCGCATCTGGTGTACGCGTTAATGGTACATTCGATCCCCACATAATAATATAACCGGCGTTATACCAATCACTTGATTCAGGCACATCCGTTTGTTCACCCCATATTTGTGGTGAAGCAGGTGGTAAGTCAGCATACCAATCATAAAAACTAAGCATTTCCCCACCTAATAACGATATAAAACGCGCACCTGAAGCATAGCTAATCATGGACATAGCCGGTATAGGTGTAAATCCAGCAATTCTGTCTGGACCATATTTTTTCACAGTATATATAATTTGTGCTGCGATGAGTTGTGTAACATCTCTCCAATTTACGCGAACATGTCCACCTTTACCGCGTGCACTTTTATAAATTTCAGCTTTCTGTTCATCTTCAACAATGGATGCCCAAGCGACAACAGGATCTCCGTATTCACTTAAAGCAGCTTTCCAAAGTTTCCACAACTTACCTCTAACGTAAGGGAATTTCACACGTAATGGACTATATTCATACCATGAAAAAGAAGCACCACGCGGACATCCTCTAGGTTCAAATTCAGGCATATCAGGTCCACAAGAAGGATAATCAATTTGTTGATTTTCCCATGTAATCACACCATTTTTCACGAACACTTTCCATGAACAAGAGCCTGTACAGTTTACACCGTGAGTCGTTCTGACAACTTTATCGTGACTCCATCTTTCTCTGTACATTTTCTCCCATTCTCTACTTTTTTCTTCTAAGATAGACCAATTTCCATTAAATTTTTCGGTTGGCTTAAAGAATTTCAAACCTAACTTAGACATAGTTAGAACCTCCTATTATTTGCCCTTAATTATCTATATCAATTGTAAATTTTTTCACAAAGTTTATGTATTAGGGGATTACCTATACAACATGACGAATTCCCTACATTCCTTTATTTGCGCAAAAAAGCCTCAAACAAAGTGTTGATCTTTGTTTGAGGCTTCGGACATATTATTTATTTTCCCCTTACAATTAACTGTTAATTAATTTCGATAACTTCATCTGCTAAAATTTGAACTTCTTTTTTAGAATGGGACACAAGTATGATCGGTATTTGCCAAGTCTTAAAAATGGACTTTACCAATGCCATACCTTCGTCTTTTGTTTCATCATCTAAACTTGAAAAAGGTTCATCTAAAAGTAATAAGTTAGGTTTGACACTTAATACTCTACATAATGCAACTCTTTGTGACTCTCCACCAGATAAAGTAGATGGATATTGATTTAAACAATTTTCTATACGTAAATGTTTAATCAATTGCTCTGTCTCTTTATTAGGCTCAATCATATAATGAATATTTTCATGAACTGTCTTATGTGGAAAAAGTTGATAATCTTGAAACAGATAGCCAATATTTCTATCTTGCACTTTAATCACATGCTTTTGATCACTGAGCACTTTTTGATTAATTTCTATTCTGCATGTTTCCGCTTCAGTAAGACCTGCAATAATGTTTAATAATGTGGATTTACCTATACCTGATCGCCCAACTATCGCATAAATTTTCGGAGTGTCAGCTTGGATATTTAATGATATCGTTCTGTCTTTGATTAACTTTTTAATTGATATATCAATCATCCATATCTACTCCCATTTATGATTCTTTTGATTTAATATATTGAGTGAGCTAATCACACAAACTGCAAATGCGATAAGTACTATAACCCATAACCATGCTTTGTGTTCCTCACCAGCTTGCACTAAGAAATAAATTTCTAATGGCAATGTGTTCGTTAAACCTGGAATATAGCCAGCAATCATAAGCGTTGCTCCAAATTCTCCTAACCCTCTAGCAAAACTCATTACAATACCAGAGAAAATGGAACGTTTAGATAAAGGTAAAATAATTGTTCTAAAAATTTTCCCTTCACTAGCACCCATCGTTCTTGCTGAGTTAAGCATCTTTGGATTAATAGATTGAAATCCATTCATTACATGTTGATACATAAGCGGTAAACTTACAATAATCGCTGCTATCACTGCACCTACCCACGTAAATATTACATTGATATGCAATACGTCAGATAAAAATTGACCAAAAAATTTATTCTTACCGAAGACTATAAGTAGTATAAAACCCATTACTGTCGGTGGTAATACAATTGGTATCATAATGATGCTCTCAACTACAGGTCTTAATTTGCCTTTATAATTGAGCATCAGCTTTGCCAGAATAATACCTAGGATACAAACAATGATAGTACTGATAATTGTTACTTTAATTGATATCCATAGTGGTGTTAAGTCTGGCATAACTTTATCTCCTATCCTTCAAAATGATATTCTTTAAGAATTTCTGTAGCTTCTTTTGATTTTAAGAATTCAAACCATTCTTTAGCTTCTTTCTTGTCAGTAACAAGACCAGCTCTATAAATAATTGGATGATCTAAAGGTGCATCCGCTAATTTAACAACGTTATCGACTTTTTTATCTTTACCTTTATACATATCTGTTGCATATACAAATCCTGCTTCTGCATTTTCTTTTTGAACATAGTTTAATACTTGTTTAACATCTTTTGCGAAAACAAATGTACTTGTCATACCGTTATATAGATCTTCTTTTTTCAAATACTCTACAGCGTAGCGACCTGCTGGTACACTTTTTTCTTCACCAATCGCGACTTTGTTAGGCGCACTAACATCTTTAATATTTTTGATGCTAGAGTTTTCGTATTTAATGATAATTAATTTATTTTTAGCGTAATCATAAACTTCTTTAACTTTTTTACTATCTTGTAATTTATCAACATCAGAAGTGTTTGCAGACATTAATACGTCTACATCTGCGCCAGCTTCTACTTGTTTACGTAAACTACCTGAACCACCATAATTGAATTTAATATTTGTATTCGGATGCTTCTTCTTAAATTCTTTTTCTAGTGCTTTAGATACATCTGTCAAACTTGCTGCGGCTGATACTGTTAACGTCTTGCTTTCAGTTTCTTTTTTAGCTTTATCTTGGTTAGATTCTGTGCTACAACCAGCTAATAAAAGTAACAAAGCAAAGACTAATGTTAAAAATCTTTTCATGACTTCTTTCCTTCCTTTTTAGATATGTACAAACTTAATTTACACCTTTATCTATACTATTGTAAGGCTCAAGTACATTTTTTCACAAATTATTCTTAAAGTATAGTGAAATTTGTAATGATAGGGAATATCCTTGTTTGTTTAAGGATACTCCCTATCTATTATTGCATCGGTATTTCTTCTAAATCTTTAATTGGTTTTTCATAATAGTCTCTATCTTTTTTGGCGTTAAATCTATCCGCTTTTTCTACTTTGACTGTAATGTTGTAATCTGGAATCTTAGCGTATTTCTCATATCTACCTCTAGGTAATAAGTAGTTACCTTCAGGGAAATAGACTTCAATGTTTCCTTTTAAGATATCTACATATTTTGCGACACCTTGGAATACGCCGAAACCATTATGCAATACAACACCTTCACCTTCAGCGATGCTTAATCTATCGGCATCTTCTTTATTCATTAATACATCATATCTTCCACCATGGTTAAAGGATTCATAATCGCCATATACCATTGAATTAAATTGTTTACCTCTTCTTGTCGTCAACATAAAGTCATCAGGTTGTCTGTTTAAGTCTGGAATATCTACACTAATTAAATGACCTTTACCATCTTCAGTTGGGCAAATACCATCTTCACATAACCAAGCACCACCCCACTGGAAGACATCTCCTTGATTTCTTAAATGTTGGATACCATCATAATCTGGATTTGCTTTTGCAATCTCTTCTCTAATAGCTTGACCATCTTTAAAATCAATTAAATGTGCTTGTTCAGGTTTAACACGTTTAGCTAAATCAATATATATTTGCCATTCTGATCTTGCTTCTTTTATTCTATTTTGATTTCCTTCAATTACTGGTGAGTAGTAAACCATGCGTTCTGTTGAAGTAGACGTACCGCCACCATCTTGCTCATAACGTGTCTTCGCAGGTAATACAATAACGGTTTCTTTCGCATCAACTAAAGTAGATGTATTTAATATAATATCTTGATGTACTCTAAGTTCTAAGTTTTCTAAAGCTTTTTGTATAAATGTTGGGTCAGGCATTGTTTCTAAGAAATTCCCACCGGACATATAATAACATTTAATTTTACGCTCATGATCATCTGGTAACATAATATTTTCCAACGTTACACCGACAGTATCACCTTGCCAATCCGCAATATCGAATCCCCATAACTTCTCAATACGCTTTTTATTTTCTCCATCAAATGCACCGCCTGGCAATACAAATGGATCACAGCCCATTTCTCCAGTACCTTGCACACTAGAATGTCCCCTGAACGGCATTAGACCACTGTGCTTTCTACCTAAGAAACCTCTTAATAAAGCTAAATTACATACTTGAGATATATTATCCGTCGCAAACTCATGCATCGTTAATCCTAGTGCCCAGGCAAATACAGCATTTTGGGCATTGGCAAGTTCAAGCGCTAATTTATAAATTTGATCTTTAGAAATACCACTTGATTGTTCAATGTCTTCCCACGACTGCTTCTCGACTGTTTCTTTAAGTTCTTCATAGTTCGTAACATGTTCCTCAACAAACTTATGGTTAATTGCAGAACCGTATGCCTGTTCTTCCATTTCAAACCAGTGTTTCATAATGCCGTGCATAAATGCAATGTCACCACCAATATTGACTTGATAGAATGCGTCTGCGACATTTGTACCAAATAATGCTGATTCTGCCACAGATGGAATCCAATATTTATCCATTGCTGGTTCTTTATATGGATTGATAACGATGATTTTTGTTCCTTTTTTCTTTGCTTCAAGCATATATTTAGTTGAAACAGGTGAAGCATTAGATGCTACACTTCCCCAAAACAGTAACACGTCTGTACCTATCCAGTCTTGGTAATTCGCTGTTGAAGCTCCAACGCCTACTGAACGTTTCATCGCTGTTTTACTAGGTGAATGACATATTCTAGAAGCATTATCGATATTGTTAGCACCTAAATATCTCGCGACCTTACCTGCAACATAATATGATTCATTCGTAATCCCTCTTGAAGTTAAATAAAATGCATAATTTCTTGGATTCAATGATTTCATTTTTTCAGCTATTGTTTGCATCGCTTCTTCCCAAGAAATACGGATAAACTTACGATCACCTTTTCGTCTCATCATTGGATAAGGAATACGACCTAATTGTCTTAATTCTGTGCTATTATATTTTCTCAATTCATCTATATCTTGATGTAAAATTTCTGGTTTAATTTCTGGCATTGTATTTAATCTTAAAACATTAAATCGTGTTGTACACATATGAGGACCGGTTAAAGTTTGATCACTTAATCCAGATACACCTAATGCACAACCATCACATACACCTTTAGTGATAATATTTTTAGCGTAATTTAAATTATCTTTATTATCCCAAACAATTTTCATTGTATCTCTTATATGTTTAGGCTTTACTTTACCTAGTCCAAAAGGTATTGGACTCACCCAAAATTCTGGTGCTGGCTTTAAATCTTTCTTCATAGGACCTTGATGTTTAGTCTTACCCATATTTACCCCTCCATGATTTCACTTACATTTATTATATGAAATCACAATATATTTTGAAAGTGCTTTCACTTTATTATTCATAGGTTACAAAGTAAAATAAACTTATTAAACAATTAATTAAATGGAGGATCATTATGAAGCAAAATATGACTTACAATCTTCCAATATTAAAATATCAAAATGATCAATTTATTGAGACAACGGATAGCTACGTAACAGAATTTCCTATTACGATTATTATTAACGGTGAAGAATTTGCAACAATCGTTTGTTCACCTAAAGATTTAGAAGAACTCGTGCTCGGCTTTATTGCTTCTGAAGGGGTTATTAAGAAGAAATCTGAAATTAAATCTATTTCAATAGATGATTCTAAAGGTTTTGCACATGTAGAACTCACAAAAGAAATTGATATCAATTTCAAAAAAAATACACAACGCATGATTTCTTCGTGTTGTGGTAAAAGTAGAGCTTTCTATTTTAATAACGATGCCGTAACAGCCAAAGTGTCACAATCTAAAATAAATATTACACCTCAACAAATCATAACTATGATGGATAAACTACATGAAGAAAGTAAGATTTTCAAAGAAACGGGTGGTTTGCATAACGCTGCCATTAGTGATGGAAATAATTTCTATTTACATCGTTCCGATATAGGTAGACATAACGCATTAGATAAATTATATGGCTATTGTATAGAGCATGACATTCCAATCAGAAATAAAGTACTCATATTTAGTGGAAGAATTTCCTCGGAAATATTAATCAAAGCCTCTAAAATTGGTGTAGGCATCATCTTGTCTAAATCAGCACCAACGAACTTAGCAATTGGCTTAGCACATGATTTAAATATAACAGCAGTTGGATTTATAAGAGATGGAAGCTTTAATGTATATAGTCACGCTTATAGAATTCAAAACCAATCATAACTGTAAATAAAAAACAGATGAGACATCATTTGCTGTCTCAACCTGTTTTTATTTGTATTCTTTTAAAGTTTCAAATTGAAATCCGCTATAAATATAACCTTGTCTTTTATACATATCTTTAGCTGTATCTTCTCCGTCTGCTACAAGAATTATCGGTTTATCTTTAGCGATTTCTGCTACAAAGGCCTGCATTATCGTTCCTATACCTAACCTTCTATATATTTCTCGAACACCAAAGCTATCTAATTCTACATATTTCTTATTCATCCATATAAGCAACATACCTGCAGGCTTACCTTTATAATAAGATAATACTTGAATCGGATTATCACTATGTAATTGTTCTTTATTTAATTCAACTTTAAGCTCTGCATAATCTTTGCCATATGCTTCATCTTGTTCATATGATACGTTCAAGAAATCAACAATGTTATCCTCATTCGTTAGAACAACTTCTACGTCTTGATTATCATCACTTTCAAAGTTCTTCTCAGAATTGATATATAATTCTAACCAACCTGTTTCATAACCTTGTAATTTCAAATATTCTCTTAATTCAATATTGATTGTTTCATTTTCAGGAAAGACAAATTTAAGAAAAGGCTGATTATTTTTTTCATGGATTTCTTTCAACATTGCTTCATCTGCTTTAAACGTATCTAAGTCTGGCATTTCTTTATATACAATTTTGTTAGAATCATACTGAATACGTTTATCCAATGTTTGATAATGTATATACCTATTTGTTTCAGTCAAAACCTTTCCATCTGTTTCTATATCTTTAAATGAAACCATCGTTATTCACCTCATTAAGTATTTCTTAATCGTTTTATTTCGGGTACATTCTTCAAGCTAAATAATAACATAGTTGCTAATATTGCTTTAACAATATCACCTGGTAAAAATGTTGCTGCTAATATGTATCTTTTAGCGATTGAAATATTCATAAACTCACCCATCACAAATCCGCCAATTAAATTGAGTAATAGAACCCCAATTACAATATTAATTGTTAACGCATATGTAAACGAGAGCTCTTTCCACTTTCTATCTATAAAGAATCCAATTAAAAATGCAACAACTGGATAGCCAAATAAATAACCAGCAGAGGGACCAAAGAATACACCTAATCCGCCTCTACCACCTGATAATAATGGCAGTCCTGTTGCAACAAGTAATAAGAAGATCATAACGCTTAATGTACCTCTTTTATATCCTAATAAACATCCCGCTAATATGATACCAATATTTTGTAGAACGATTGGTACCGGCATAAACGGTAATGGAATTGGTGGTATAAATGCTAATACTGAAATAAAAGCAGTAAACATTGCTATAATAACGATATCTTTAGTTTTCAAATTCTTCACTCCTAATATAAGATAACGATATTATACCACATTGTTAACTAATGTAAATTATAGGTTAACAATTATTTTATAAACATGAAATAGCACCATATAGCGCTGAATCATTTCCCTTTGAAGTGACTTCAATTTTGGCATGACCATAATCAGTTGGTAAATAATCATCGATAAATGGTTCAATCAATGATAAGAGTCTTTCTTCTTGTTTAGAAATACCTCCGCCAATAAGTATTATTTCTGGATCAAACATAATTTGTACTTGCGCAATACCTTCTGCAACATGTTTAGCCCATTGATTAAGGATGTCTTGAGCTTTTTCATCATTTTGATACGCCAAATCAAATAATTCCTCAACTTGTACATCCTCTTTATAATTGGCACTGATTAATTTTTTTAAAGCTGTCGTTGAGCCTCTATCTTCATATGTTGTATTCGTTGCTTTGTCATATAATAAATAGCCTATTTCACATGCTCTATACTTTTTACCTTCTAGTAATTGATTTTCATAATATGCACCACCTATACCCGTACCAATCGTCATTAAAAATATCGATTTAACTTCTCTATCAAATGTTAACAATTCCCCAAGTAACGCGCATGATACATCGTTATTAACCGCTACATAACTAGCAATATCTGCTAAAGATTGTTTAAAATTTATACCATTATAATATGGTATCGTAGGTCCTGCATATGTAATTTCACCTTTATGTGAATCAACGACACCTGCAGTAGAAATACCGACTTCTGGTTTATTTAAGTTAAATTCTTTTGTATATGTTTCAACGATTCCCTTAACCGCTTCAACAATCCCACCATCTTTATTATGTGGTGTTTCAATCTTTTGATAACTATGTAATGTGTGGTGGTCATCAATTGCGCCAGCTTTAATAAATGTGCCACCTATATCAATTGCAATTTTCATAATATCCTCCTAAATAGACAAATGTGTCGCCATAAGTTCTTTAGCTAATTGAACATCTTTATTGACAATTGCTTCGATAATTTTCTTATGCATTTCATTCGTTTGAATATAATTAATTTCTTTTCCCTCTTCTTCAATATGGTAAAAGTATGACTGAATAACAGAGCTTAATTGTTCGAATAATACATTGCCTGTAGCACTTAGTAAAGTTTGATGAAATGCTTTATCATTCTCATAATGATTGATAACATCTTCATTTACAATTGCTTTTAAATCAGAGATATCCTTATCCAATTTAACGATTTCTTCAATAGCTGCACATTCAAAAATAATTCTCAATGAAAGCAAATCATTTTTCGAACCATTTGCAACTTGGAAACTAAATAGAAATCCTTCAACTAAACTAGAGATATCTGGTGCTTTAATAACCGTTCCTCTTCCTTGAACCGTTTCGATCACACCTGTATGTTCGAGATAACTCAAAGCTTCTCTTACAACCGAACGACTCACGCCATACATTTCAGTAAACGCACGTTCTGTCGGTAAGCGATCCCCTTCTGTCATACCTTTATCCAAAATATATTGTTTAATTTCTTGTAATACTTGCGACTTCAAACTTTGGACTTCAATCTTATCTAATTTACCCATCATTTTTGCTCCAATTCTTCTATCCACTCAACGACTCTAGACAGATGTTTATTAATAATGTCATGTGCTAAAGTTAAATTTTGTTTCTCAATTGCTTCTATTAAATCAGCATGTTCTTTGTAAGATTTTTCTATATCTTCTTTATCAACGATTTGATTAAACTGGTTCTTATCGAAATACTCTTTAATAACTTTACTCATTGTGATTAATGTTTGATTTTCAGTAAAAGTAATAATCGTTTCATGAAAAGCTGAATCATAATGTGCAAATTTTTGAGATTTGTTGAAAGACTCATAATAAATATCATTCAAATCTCTTAGTTTATTTGCATCGATTACGATTTTATTCTCTATTAAAAGACGTATCGCACCAAGTTCTAATATTTTACGAACTTCAAGTAATTCTTTAATTTTAAAACCATGTACTTTCATATGCGACTCAAAAAGCATTGATAAATGTTTATTCTTCTCTGTTATAAACATGCCACTTCCTGATTTAACTTGAATGAGACCACTTTGTTGTAAACGACTAATCGCTTCTCTCACAACTGTGCGACTCACCCCTAATTGTTCAACAAGCATTTTCTCTGAAGGTAGTTTATCTCCGTTATCAAATTGATGTTCTGCTATATATTCTTTTAATTTTTCAACAGCTACATCAACGAGTGATGTTCGTTTCATCATTTTACCTACCTCCTCTTAATTATTTATTTTATCATAAGTGATGTATCAAATAATAAAACGATTGACAGAAGAATATGTATTCGCTTACAATATGATTATAAATTGGTCTGACAATATTATCAATTAATAAATATAAAGGAGTTTTTTAAATGAAAGGATTTTATTCTGCATTACTAGTGCCATTTGACGAGAAAGGCAATATTTTAGAATCAGGTTTAAGACAAATCATTCGCCAAAATATCGATAAACAACAAGTAGATGGTTTATATGTAAATGGTAGTTCAGGTGAAAATTTCTTAATGAATACTGATCAGAAGAAGAAAGTCTTTGAAATTGTTAAAGACGAAGTAGGATCAGATGCTAAATTAATCGCACAAGTTGGTGCATTAGATTTAAACGAATCAATTGAATTAGGTAAATTTGCTACAGAATTAGGTTATGATGCGTTATCAGCTGTAACACCATTTTATTACCCATTCAAATTCGAAGAGATCAAGTATTACTACAATGCCATCATTGAAGCTACTGGTAATGAAATGATCATTTATTCAATTCCAGCATTAACTGGTGTTAACTTATCTATACAACAATTTGAAGAACTTTTCGAAAATGAAAAAATCATCGGTATTAAATATACTGCAGCTGACTTCTATTTATTAGAAAGAATTAGAAAAGCGTTCCCAGACAAATTAATACTTTCTGGCTTTGATGAAATGCTTATTCAAGCAGCTGTTTCAGGTGTAGATGGTGCAATCGGTTCAACATATAACATCAATGGACAACGCGCTAGACAAATCTTTAATTTAGCTAAAGAAGGCCAAATTGAACAAGCATATGAAATTCAACATGAAACAAACGATATTATTGAGCAAGTATTAGCTTTAGGTATTTACCCTACTTTAAAAGCTATTCTTAATGAAAATGGCATTGAGGCTGGTACGACTAAACGACCACTCGCTCCATTAGATGAAGCATCACTCAAAAAAGTTAAAGAACTTGTTTCTAAATACAATTTATAATTATTTGATGTACAAAGGGGATGTCATATTATGAATGAAGTAGGATTTGGTACAGGAAACTGGATCGCATTAATTTTATATTTAATTGCAACGTTATTAGTAGGTGTATATTTTACAAAAAGAGCTGGACAAGATACAGACGCATTCTTCAAAGCAAAAGGTAGAGTCCCTGCATGGGCAGTTGGATTCTCAATCTATGCTACAACTTTAAGTGCGATTACTTATATGGGAACACCAGAGAGAGCATTTAATACAGACTGGTCTTATGCAGCAGGAAATATCGCCATTATCGCGATTATTCCATTACTGATTTATTTCTATATTCCATTCTTCAGAAAGCTTGATGTAACAACTGCTTATGAATATTTGGAAGAACGATTCGGTATCACTATGCGTGTTATTGGATCTCTAGCATTTACATTATTCCATATAGGTCGTGTTGCGATTGTTATTTATTTACCAACATTAGCAATCACTTCCGTTTCAGATATTAACCCATATTTAATCGCAGCATTAGTTGGATTATTATGTGTTATCTATACGTTTATGGGCGGTATAGAAGGGGTTATTTGGAGCGATGTTATTCAAGGTATTATCTTATTAGGTGGTGCTGTTGCCGTTATTTTCTTAGGTGCTTTCCAAATTGATGGAAACTTCGGAACAGTCTTAAATGAAGCTGTACAAGATAAGAAGTTTGTATCAATGGATAACTGGAAATTCGGAACTGCTGCCGCTGCAATTCCAATTATATTTATTGGTTCTATCTTTAATAACTTACACCAATACACTGCCAGCCAAGATATCGTTCAACGTTATCAAACAACTGGTTCAATATCATCAACAAACAAATCATTATGGACTAACGGGTTATTAGCATTTATTACAATCCCTATCTTCTACGGAATGGGAACTGTGTTGTATTCCTTCTATAATAATGTAACATCTTTACCAGAAGGATTTAATACGTCAGCTATCGTACCTTATTTCATTCTGACTCAAATTCCACCATTTGTTGGCGGATTATTAATCGCTGCTATATTTGCAGCAGCACAATCAACAATTTCTTCAAGCTTGAACTCAATTTCAGCATGTGTGGTTGTCGATTTAAAACAAAGATTCTCTAAAACAAATAACACTAAAAATGATGTATTATTAGCAAGAATCATCATTATTCTTGCAGGTGTTTTCAGTACATTAGCATCATTATACTTAATTAATCAAAAAACAAACGAAACATGGGATTTATTCTTACTTGTAACAGGTCTATTCGGTGTACCAATCGCCGGCGTGTTTGCAGTAGGTATATTCACTAAGAAAGCCAATACTTATGGTGTTATCATCGGACTAATCGTCGCAGCAATTGTTTCTTACTTTGTAGGAAAAACAGATATCACACCATTTACAGTATCCGTTATCGGTTTCTTTATCGCATTTGCTGTGGGTTACGTAGCAAGCTTACCATTCGCGAAACACAACAAGAATATCGTAGGCTTAACCATTCATACAATTAACGATCAATACGTGAAAGAAACAAAATAATGAACTATAAAAAGCAGGGACATCGGCGTCCCTGCTTTTAATTTTTGTTGCATAATGTTCGAGAGTCTTCGTGCGTTACACACTAATTTTGTACTCTAGCGCACGATATCTCTCAGTCTTCGTGCGATTCACCTTAATTTTGTACCCTAGCGCACAATATCTCATAGTCTTCATGCGTTACACCCTGATTTTGTACCTTAGCGCATGATATCTCGAAGTCTTCGTGCGTTACACCTTGATTTTGTACTCTAGCGCATGATATCTCGAAGTCTTCGTGCGTTACACCCTGATTTTGTACTCTAGCGCACGATATCTCTCAGTCTTCATGCGTTACACCCTGATTTTGTACTCTAGCGCACGATATCTCATAGTCTTCATGCGTTATGGCCTGAACAATAAAAAGCAGAGACTGACGTCCCTGCTTTTTATATTCTGATAATGAGAATCGGTGTTATAGCATTTGCTATTGATTATTCAGCTTTTTTAAGAATTTCATCTTTTAAGTATTTACGTTGCATTTCTAATGAATATGGATCGTTATACCAGAATGTTTGTGCATCAATTTCGATGACTTTATCATTTTTAACTGCTGGAATTGATTTCCATGATTCAGTTTTTGTGAATTCTGGTTTTGCTTGTCCTTTTGTTACTGGTAAGAATAAGTAATCTCCTGAATATTTTTCAATTTCTTCTTGAGAGATTTTTTTCCATCCGTCTTTTTTAACATCTTTTTCAATGCTTTCTGGCATTGCTAAACCGAATGCTTGGTATAATACTTCTGTTCCTCTACCCCAGTTTTCACCGTAAGTATAGATGTCTTTTTGGAATGCTTCAATAACTGATACTGTTGTATCTTCGCCGATTTTATCTCTAATTTCTTTCCCGTCTTTAGAAGTTTCTTTCTTCCATTTTTCTACCCATTCTTTTGCTTTGTCTTCTTTACCAACTAATTTACCTAATTCTACTTGCATGTCTAAGTAATTGTGTTTTGCATAGTCGTAAGGAATTGTTGGTGCGATTTTATCATATTTCTTTAAGTTTTTATCTGCGTTATATGTAATGATTAAGTCTGGTTTTAATTTAGCTACTTGTTCAACATTGTCTTCACTTACTTTTTCAATACCTTTAATTCTATCTTTAAGTATTGGTGTTTGATCTGTAGAAGCTGGTACACCTACAGGTTTAACACCTAAGTGTAATAAGCCACCAACGTATGATGGTGCTAATACAACAATACGTTTAGGGTTTTTCGGGATATCTATTTTTTTACCGTCATCTAATTTATAACTTACTGTATCTTTACTTGATTTTGTTTTACTGCTGCTCTCTTTCTCATCAGATTTATTGCCACAAGCAGCAACAACTAATGCTAAAGCCATAATAAACACTAAAAGTTTCTTCATAATTATCCTCCCAATTGATAATGACTCTCATTTTCATCTTTGTCTATTATATAACCCTTCAATCTATATAGCAATAGAATTTTTAAATTTATATAACTTTTTTATTCTATTTTACAATAATAATGATGTATGCAAATACAACAAAAAAATACCGATAAAAGACGTTACGTCATTTTATCGATATTTTAATATTACGATTTATTTTTACTTGGCAAAGTTTTAACAAAAGTGAATAATACAACAGTTTGGAAGAATAACATGATGCAAAGACCTATGCGAATATAAAAATGATCGACCATCCAAATTGAAAAGCCTACTACGATATATACACTTATAAGCAATTCAAACTTTTTCTTTAAAGTGTACCCTCTATATTTTTGAAAATCTTCTACATATTCTTTATAAACTTTTGTGCTTACTAACCAACTATGGAATTTATCTGAACTTTTAGCAAAACAAAATACTGCTAATAAAATAAAAGGTGTTGTAGGTAATAACGGCAATACAGCGCCAGCAAATCCTAATATAGTAGCAAGTATACCAACTGATATGAATACAAATTTCATGCGGAAACCTCACTTTTAACTCATTATGTTCATTATAAGAACGCATATTATAAAATTGCAAGTAAAACATTTCACCTTATTGTTTATTAATTTATCAAATGCTAAAATTAATTAATTAACATCTTTTAGAATCGAGGGGCTTATAAGTGCAAAATAAACAACTAAAAGGTACTTTATTAGTTATGCTTGGCGCTACTTTTTGGGGATTAGGTGGAACAGTTACTGAAAAGTTATTTACAGAATATCAATTACCTGTTTCATTATTTGTAGCTGAAAGATTAATATTAAGTGGATTTTTCCTTATGCTCATTGCAAAATTAATACAGAAACACCCTTTAACAAATATATTTAGAGTCAAACATTCATTATTTCAATTGATTATATATGCTTTATTCGGCATGTTAGGTGTTCAATACACTTTTATGGCGACAATTGATAAAGGTAATGTTGCGATCGCTACTTTGTTACAATTTTTAGCACCCGTCGTCATATTACTTTATTTACTAATCACTAGAAAAAGTAAATTTAGAATTACAGATATTATCATCATTGTGTGTTCACTATTCGGAACGAGCTTATTATTAACAAATGGTGATTATGCCACATTATCAGTTCCTCCAAATGCTATCGTTTGGGGATTATTAACAGCTTGTGCAGCTGCTTTTTATACTGTATATGCTGTTAAATTATTTTTAAATTGGCCATCTCTTGTTGTAATTGGTTGGTCAATGTTTATTGGTGGGATTGCACTTTCAATTATCAACTTAGACTTCTCGTTTCCTTGGCATTTATTAGATGTTCAAGGCGTGATTTATTTCATCTTTGTGATCACTTTTGGAACGATGTTTGCTTTTTGGATGTATTTAGAAAGCGTTAAGTATATTAGCCCACAAACAACTGCATTATTTGGTGTACTTGAACCCGTAACAGCTGTTATATCTTCAGTTCTATGGTTAAAAGTATCATTTGGATTGTGGCAACTCATCGGCATGATTGTCATCTTGGTTGTCGTACTATATATGTCAGTAGGCATGAAACCAAGACGTAAAAAACGTAAAAAAGCCAAACAAACAGATCAACTATAATAAAAAAGAATTGGTTAGAAATCATATAGATTTCTAACCAATTCTTTTATTTATGTTTACTTCTTTCTTCTCTAGCCTTTTTAGCTAATTTTGTAATGGTTACGTCATCCATCGGTGGATTGTGTAAACCAGCTCTTATATCTCTATAGTAGCGTTGCAACGGTCTTTCCATTTGTAAGCTTTTCGCACCTACAATTCTCATTGCGATATCAATAATTTTAATTGAATGATTAACAACAACATGTTTAGCTGCACCTAATTCAACATCTATAACTGCATCTGTTATGGAAGGATTTAAATACTTATTGATTACACTATATATATAATGTCTTGCAGTTGTTAATTCTAATTCCATCTGACCAATATTTTGTTGAACAGCTGGAATATCAGCAATCACGCCATCGATACTTCCGGGACTATATTCATTTGCAAAATCAACAGCATAATCTCGTGCTGCTTGCCCAATACCTAAGTATACTGCTGGAATATGTAGATTCCATGGGTTGATATTATTGCCTCTTGGACCATTCGCAACTTCTACTAAGTATTTCTCATGTACTTTAACATCATCTAACACTAAATCATGACTTTCAGTAGCACGCATACCTACCATATTCCAATTCTCTGCTATCGATAAACCTTCAGATTCTCTTGGTATTAAAAAGAAACCGAGTGCTTCTTTTTCTGGTACATATGCACCTACAAGAAAATGCGTTAACCTTTGACTCATTGTTGTAAATGTCTTAACACCATTTATAATGTAATGATCTCCGTCACGGTCAGCATGTGTACTTGGACGTGCACCTCTAGTTGGGCTACCTGTTTCCGCTTCACTTACAGCTCTATTAACAATCGCACCATTTAATACTTCTTCTGCAAATTCATCTAATAAATCTTGTGTCCATAATTTTTCTTGATAAATTTGGCCAACTACACCCATATGCCAACCAATTGCTAATGCAGTTGCACCATCAATTCTACCTAGTGTTTCTTGGAATAAAATGATATCTTCTGGTGTAGCACCTTCACCACCATATGATTTTGGAAGTACAATTTTAGTATAGCCTTCATCAATTAACCAATTAATATTTTTATATGGAAATTCTGAATTTAAATCATTTTTTTCAGCGTGTTTTTGTAATGACGCTTTATGATTTTCTATTTTATTAACCCATTTTTGTTGGAATTCATTCTTAATAAATAAATCTCTACTCATCGTGTCCACACTCCTCATTATCACTTTATCATTGTATTTATTTGCTTTCAATATATATCCGAGCATACCAATAAGTTTTTATAAAAAACAGGCAATACTGAAATTCACGATCGATATCAGTATGTGCCTGTATAAAATTAATAATTAATATGACTCTCCAAGTTCATTGAAGTCTTGGTCATTGTATTTTTCTTCATCTAATTGTCCTGTAATTTTAGCAGTAGCCGTACCCGCTAACATTGAATCATTAACATTCAATGCTGTTCTACCCATATCGATTAATGGTTCAACTGAAATTAATACCCCTGCTAAAGCAATAGGTAAATTCAATGTTGAAAGTACGAGTATAGCGGCAAATGTTGCACCGCCACCTACACCTGCTACACCAAATGAACTAATGACTACAACGCCGATAACAGATAAGATAAACGGTAAATCAATGTCAATACCTGCACTTGGTGCAATCATCATAGCTAACATCGCTGGATAAATACCTGCACAGCCATTTTGTCCAATTGATAAACCAAATGAACCTGCAAAGTTTGCAATACCTTCTGGAACACCTAGTCTAGTTGTTTGTGTTTGAACATTTAAAGGTAACGTTCCTGCACTTGATCTAGACGTAAATGCGAATAGTAATGTTTCACTTGCTTTTTTAACATAAGTAGCTGGGTTTAAACCAACAACAGATACTAAAATTAAATGTATAATGAACATCGTAATTAAGGCCGCATAAGATGCTACAACAAATTTACCTAATGTCCATACTGCTTCAAAGTTACTTGTCATGACCGTTTTAGTCATAATCGCTAAAATCCCGTAAGGTGTTAATCTTAATACAAAAGTAACGATTCCCATAACTAAGGCATAAATCGCATCTATCCCTCTTTTAATTAAGTTACCTTTTTCAGGTTCTTTTCTCATCACACGTAAGAAACTAAATCCAACAAATCCAGCAAATATAACGATCGCAATTGTTGAAGTACCTCTAGCACCTGTGAAATCTAAGAATGGATTGGCAGGTAACAATTCAATAATTTGTGATGGTAAATTATTAGCCGTCATATCTTTAGAAGTTTGTTCAATTTCTTGACCACGACTATTTTCTACATTACCTAAATCGATTTGTGATGCATCTAAATTAAATAGCATCGCATAAATAATACCAACTAAAGCTGCAACAGCAACCGTTCCTAGTAAAAATGTAAATATCCAAGCGCCAGCTTTAGCAAAGTTTTGACCAATTGTTATTTTAGTAAATGCTGAAACAATTGAGATAAAGATAAGTGGCATAACGATCATTTGTAATAGTTTTACATAACCTGTACCTACAATATCAAACCATGAAGCTGTCGACTCTGTTACTTTAGAATCTACACCATAAATAAGATGTAAAGCTAAACCAAACACAATCCCTATTCCTAAACCAATAAGAACACGTTTAGAGAACTTTACATGTTTCTTATTTAAATAACCTAATAAACCTATGAATAATAAGAAAACAATAATATTAATGACTACCCAAAGTGTTTCCATTAATGGACCTCCCAAATCTTTTAATTCCGATACATTAAATAAGAATACACTTTAAAAATATGTTTTGCAATACGTTTTTCTTATTCTAAAATTTCAGATAAATATAATCGAAAAAACATACTAAGATCATTGTTACAATAATCTTAGTATGTTTTAAATTATGTTGATTTTTTTGAATTACGGTTGGCTTAGTTACAATTCCACTGACTTTTGTTACTATGGGTTTCCTTAGTTACAATTTCACTGACTTTTGTTACTAACGGCCTCATAAGTTACAATTTCACTGATTTTTGTTACTATGGGTACTCTTAGTTACAATTCCGTCGACTTTTGTTACTATGGACGTCCTTAATTACAATTCCGCCGACTTTTGTTACTATGGACGTCCTTAATTACAATTCCGCCGACTTTTGTTACTATGGGCTGCCTTAGTTACACTTCCGTCGACTTTTGTTACTATGGGCTGCCTTAGTTACACTTCCACCGACTTTTGTTACTAACGACCGCCTTATTCACAATACAAGACTGTCTTCAAATGTCCAAGATTTATCGGTTAAGATATTTCTATAGAATGGATCTTTACCGATTAACTTAATTTCATCTGCTAAGCTTTCGACTTCATCTAAATGGTGAGTTGTTAATATAATGAGTCTTGTTGTTTTTAAATGGTTTAATAATTTATGAATATCAAATCTGGATTTCAAATCAATGCCTACAGTTGGCTCATCTAAAATTAATATACTTGGATTACCGAGCAACCCGATTAATAAATTAACTTTACGTTTTGTACCACCAGAAAGCGAAGAGATTTTTGCTTTTCTTTCATATAAATTTAACTGGTTACAGTAATCTTCTATAAGCTCAGAAGATATAGGTTGTTTATTTAATGCTTTAAAAAATTCTATATTTTCATTTACTGTCATATGTTCAAATAATGCAATATCTTGAGGTATATAACCAATGATTTCTTTGATTTTTTTATTGTTTAATTTTTTCCCAAAATAATGGATATATCCACTATCTGGATTTTCTAATGCTGTAATCATTCTTAGTAATGTCGATTTACCAGCTCCATTTTCACCTAACAATACAGTAAGCGTCTTATCCTTAAATGTTGTATTAAAGTCATGGAAAATTTCTTTATCTTTATACTTTTTTGATAAATGCTCTATTGTAATCATTTATACACCTCCTAAACTTGAATATACAAATATAGACAACTTATTGCGATAGACCATATGATAGACATAAATAATTTATGACTAAGCGTATTTATTTTAAATAAGAATATACTTAAGACACTTTCATATATACATAATGTAATCAATAATACTAAATAAAATACGATGCTTAATGACCATGATAATAGTAAGCTTGTGATGATTACAATCGCGAATAATAATATGACATGACTCAGTATATAAGACGCATATAATTTTAATTTTGTGCCATTAAACATCATGAGTCGCTCTAGTGCAGCATTTTGTTTCAGTCGTTGATGCAATACAATTTGACTACAACTTACGATTAATAGTAATGCAACATATACTGCTGCACCAATCGAAACATCTGAATGCTTTTGAACTGCATGGTGTTCCATTTTAGAGTGAGGTGTATTTTTAATATACGCTTCTTTAATTTCTTGCATTGTTACATCTTGTTTAGATTTCTTTAAATGACCTTCAATAATGACGGGTATTTGCTGTTGGTATAAAGCTTTACTCGTCACTTCTAATGCAATTTCTCCAATGAAATCATCTTTGTAATATAGCGGAATACTATCACGTAAACGATTTTCTTTTAAACGGTTACTAAAATCATCAGGTATTTGTAAGCTTACGATTGCTTGCTTTTTTTGAATAACATCTTCGATATACGCCTCATTCTTTGGTAAATGTATGACTTCTAAATATTTTGTTTGCTCTAAAGTATGCACTAACTCTTTTGAAGATTGAGATTCATCCAAATCTTGAACAGCTATTGGCATTTTAAATAATTGATTGCTAGATGCTTGAACGCCTACAATGAGCAATATTGTTATAAATAGCAACGCCACTAAAGTTAAATATTGTTTACATTGCTTTTTAACAACTAAATGAAAGATTGATTTCATCGGCGATACCTCCAATACAAAGCAGAGATTACTAATACAAGCATAATACCTAAATGCCAATAATACATTGGATGTGTGTCAATGATGTAATTATTTAATAGCATTTCTACTAACTGATTAAACACAATTGAAAATGGTAATGCCTCAATCAATCCTGCACTCAAACTTTTTAAATAAATGATTGGAATCACTGCGCCAGATAACAATAATATCACTAACGTTAATAAAACTTTGAACAAATAATTCAACATACTTCTAAACGCAATATCTATAAAGAGAAATACTAAGAATATCATGATTAAATAATAAGCAATATCTAAACTAAGTTGCCCAATATTATACATTTCAAATTCTGGTTTAAGAAAATGTATGATGACCCATAAACCCAGTATACTCCATAGTGTTGTATAGAAAAGACTAAACACACCTCTTACAATTGTTAATTTTTCATATGAGAAATGATACATACTTAATCGTTCTTTCAACGCATCTTTTTGATTCATTTTTAAAATGCTAAAAATTGAAAAGAAAAAGAAAAAAATAGATACAAAATAAGTTGAAATTGTATAATAGCTGAATGTATCAAATACTTTGATAGGCTCATCATCAAAGGAGCCGCTTCTATTTAAACCAGTAAATAACATATCTGTCATCATCGTTAATAATTCATTTTCGGATGCACTAGGATAAAGAGACGTATAAGATATCGCCCCACCCATCGACAACATTAACCGGCTATAGACCGAATCTGTTAACTGCAAAATAATAATACTTTCAACTGATTGTTTATCATATGTATTCACAACTATTGGTAACTCACCATTTTTATAAAATGCTTTCGTCATGCCATCTTTAAAGACAAAATAGCCATCAATTTTCTTTTTTGATAATAGTTGTCTTGCTTTCTCTTCATTATAATGCTTAATAGACAAATCATTTCCAAGTGATTGCCCATCACCTATTGCATTTAAAATTAACTTTGTTTCTTTTGATTGATCTTTATCTACTATTCCAATCGTAAACGCCTGATTTTTTTCGTTTACTTGGTTAACCCCAATCATAACGGCCAACACAGCTAAAAATAATAATAAAATATATGCAATCAAATACCACTTTTTAATCAAAAAAGAGTGGTATATGTTGAACAATTTTATTGTCGACATATAACCACTCCTCTCTAATTATTGAATATCTTTCGCAAGATCTTCTCCTAAATCTTGTAGCTTATCTTCTATTTCTTTTGTTAAATCATCAACTTCTGAATCTGATAATGTATTAAAGTCAATCGCGCCATTTTTCTTGAATTTAATGTCTTTTTTCAGTTCAGTTTTACCATCCATAATTAATTTAATATTTTCACCATTCACATCAAAATCAACATTTAATTTTTGTTTTTGTTGATTGTTTTTAGTGTCTGTTGTTAAATTATGGTCGTAATTTAAGTCGAAGCTTTGACCGCTAGATGGTGCAATCGTCACTTTACCTTTATCCGTACGTTTATCTCCGTCAACTTTAGATTTATTATCTAATTTTAGTGTTGTTGTTGAGTATGAATTTTCTTTGATTTCTAGATCATATTTATCGCTAATTTCATCTTTACCAGTTGATTTACCTTTAAGTGTAAGTCCACCGTCTTCACCTGGTGCTGATACTTTATAATCTACTTGTACGCCATCATCAATAACATTTGTACCTTGAATTCTAACTTTTTCATTATCTTTATTTGTGATTGTTAAGTCACGTTTCAAGATTTCTTTACCATCTACATAAATGATAGATTTAACTTTAGGGTAATTCTTTACATCTTCGTCTTTAGCTTTTTTCAATAAATCTTTAATTTCTTTATCGTACTCTTTTACATTACCTTGTTTTTCTACGATGTTTTTAATATCTTCATCTTTTTTAGCTTCTTCAAGAATTGCTACAACAATTTTCTTAGTATCTTTCTCACTTAAGTTCATTGTTACTTTTTTCAAATCTTTTTCATCATCAAAAATCTTAACTTTTTCATTGTCTTTTTCAAAGTTATCATCATCTAATTGATCAACAAATAAGTCACTATATCTTTTTGAGATTTTGTCGATTTGATCTTGAGAGATTTGAGAGCTAGATAAGATCGTATTTAAATTTAAAGAATCATTTGTAATTTCTTGTCCATCTGCTGAATCTAATGATTCACCAGAAGCTTTTTCGATTCCTTTTTTAATTTCATTATTTTTTACTTTATATATGTCTTTAAATAATGGTGTTTCTAAATATTGATTATTTTTGTCTGCGCTCCATTGGAAGTTACCAATCTTGTTGTCTGCAATTGTAGGTTCAATACCTAGTTTAGAGTTTTTCGCTTTAGGATCATGCCCAACATTGAACACAATATTCGTTGAGTCAATAACTGACTTTGGTATACCTAATTGAGAAACTAATGAATCTGATACTTCTGCTCCAAATTTCAATGAAGTTTCATAAGATTCATCTTTCATTTTATCTTGGAATTCAGTTTCGTTTTCAAATCTGTCGTTAAAATATTCTTTCCAAGATTTTGCTGATTCTTGTTCACTTAATAAATATGTATTCTTTGGCGTATTTGTTAGAAAATAGTATGTTGCTGCGCCACCAATTCCTACTATTGCAAGAAAGGCTACTACAATTCCTATAATTAGTAACTTTAATTTAGTAGACATTTAAACACCTCTTTTTAAAATTTATAACCATATCATAACAAATGTTACAACATTATGACATAATATTTTAAAAATATTTATATTTTTTTGTAAATACACATTTTTCCTGGTGTATTATAACTAATCTTCATTTTATTTTTTTTCATTTTGATAATTTGAGATTTGGATGGCCATAAAGCTGGGATATATACGTACCCAAATATTTGTTTCCATAAAGGATCTATATAATAGTAATACTCCTCATCATATCCAATTAATAAAGTTACATGGATATTTGTAACATAAGATTTACCTTTATCACCGATTTTAAAAATTTTTCGAATTGGTTTAGACCCTAATGTCGTATGATATATTACAACCGGATGACCTTTATCAATTATATGCTCAAGCTCTTCAAGCTCAGTACCAGTACCATCAACAATTTCAGAGTCATATCCACTTAGAAATGTCGCAAGTACATTCGGAAAAATAGTTTGGTGATGGCCAAATTTGATTAGAAAATGATTGCCTACATATCCCTTTTCCGGGTTATCTGAATGTGTTGGCCACTTTCTCATAATAGTTGTTGCATTAATATCTTTATTATAGAAATTAAGCAACATTGAACTTGCCGTACCTTCACACCCCATGACCATTGGTATAGGAAATAATTGACTTTTCGGTTTAACATTTAATATTTCGCCCATAAAGGTTCTCCTTTTACGATATCTTCTTAAATTAAAACGTTTGTTTATACATATAATATATCATTTAACATCTAACTACATAGTATAAAAAAGCGGGACAGAAGTATCTTTTAAATAAAAAGATTTCATAGTCCCGCTTCTCACGATTTTTATAATATTTCAGCTTCAATTTCCATTAATAATTTTTTTATCTTTTTATGTTGGATTTTAGATACTTGAATAGCGACAGTTCTCTCATCCTGATCATTTCTTTTCTTAGATATAAGCCCTTTTTCTTTTAAGTTTTGTACGGCTTTTGAAATATAGTACGGCTTAAATTTAGATTGCTTAATGATATCTTTAACATTGTAACAATCTTTCTCGCCTCTATATATATAAACTAAAATATATATTTCTTCGAACGAGAGTGCAAATTGACTTTTGATATTTGCGATATAATCTTTAGATTTCTTAGTTGTGACAACTAATTCAACGATGTTTCTGATTGGTACTGATACTGATTCCATTGCAAATCAACTCCTCAAAATAATCTAATAAATTGTTGAATTGGTATATTGTGCAATCTTTAGTATCTATAGCATTTTTCCTTTTCAACACAATGATTTAATAATATTTATTATTTTATAATGAGTTTTAAAAACATTCAATAAATTTTCAAATAATGACTTTTCAACATTTTTATTTTTAAGACAAACCCTTTTATATCAAGCTCTACAGCGTTCAATCTGCAAAATAATAACCTGTGTATATAGTTTGTTTTTATGATATTTTAAAAGTTTATTACTTTTGAAATATAAAGAAATCCTATCATAAATTGAATAATATATATTAATAGTGATGATAGATTTTCTTTTGTATTTTCATAATTTTGTATTATACAAAAAATCTGATACATCATAATGTACCAGATTAAAAGGTTATATATTATTTTTTCTTACCTAATGTATCAACGAAACTTAATGCAGATAAACCTAAAAGTGTTAATGCATGTTTTGCACCTTTAAAGCCATGTCCAGCTTCATAATGTTTATATGCTGCAACTGTCATAACTGATCCTACAAGTACTGAACCTAATCTTGATAAAGATTTGTTACAAGCACTTAAGAATAAGAAGATTGAACCTACTAATTCAAGTCCACCAGCTAATTTCATTGCATTTCTTGAAAGGCCGAATCCTTCTTCGAATTGTTGAGCCATACCATCGTCATCTTTCACTTTTGGTTGACTTGAATCAAAAATTTGTTTACCTACATATACATTTAATAAATATCTTAACATTACTTAATTTCCTCCTTATTTTTCATATATTCATCTACAATCGGTTTAACTTGTTCACCTAATAGTTGAATAGATTTTAATACTTTTTCATGCGGCATAGAGCCTACTGGTAAATGTAACATAAATCGATTAATACCTAAATCTTCGTGCAGTTTAATAATTTTAGCTGCAACTGTTTCAGGGCTTCCAACAAACAATGCCCCATGAACAATTTCTTGTTTAAATTTTTCCATTGAATATGGTGGCCATCCACGTTCTCGTCCTAATTGATTTATAACATATGCACTTGATGGATAATATTCTTCCATCGCTGCTTCATCAGTTTCTGCAATGTAACCCCATGAGTGTGTCGCAACAGGTAATTTAGATGTATCAAAACCATTTGATTCAGCAACAGCTTTGTACATTGCTACATTACGTTTAAAACGACTTGGCGCCCCTCCTATAATAGCATAAGTGATGGGTAATCCCAATTGTCCTGCTCTCATAGAAGATTCTGGATTGCCTCCAGTTGCTAACCAAATAGGTAATTTATCTTGCACAGCTCTTGGAAAAACCTTTAAGTTATCAATTGCTGCTCTCGTTTGGCCTTGCCAAGTTACAGTTTCATTTTCATTAATTTGCATTAATAAATCCAATTTTTCTTTATATAGTAAATCGTAATCTTTTAAGTCATATCCAAAGAGTGGAAAAGACTCAATAAAAGAACCCCTACCTGCCATAATTTCTGCTCTTCCATTACTAATAGCATCTAAAGTAGCAAATCTTTGATAAACCCTAACAGGATCATCAGATGATAATACCGTTACAGCTGATGATAATCTAATATTTTTAGTTTGACTAGCCGCAGCTGATAACACTGTAACTGGATCAGATACTGCATAATCTTCTCTATGATGTTCCCCTAATCCATAAACATCTAATCCTACTTTATCAGCTAGCTTAATTTCTTCAACGATTTGATTAATTCTTTCGTGTGCGGGAAAAGGTTTATCCACACCATTAATTGGAGAGATTTCAGCAAATGAAGATAACCCTAATTCAAATTTCATGTTCTCACCTCGATATAATTAATATACTAGATATAATTATAATACTAATTTGTTATTTGTCAATGAAATTAAACAAAATAATAAATTAGCGAATAAACTAATGCATAAGTTTATTCGCTAATTTTTAATTAAATATCATTTTCTAAGTTGCATATTTTTAAAATAGACTGCTTTAATGGCATTTCTTGTTCATAGATTCTTAATTGGTCGATTGTTTCTGGATTTAAATAAATACACTTTCGAGGTTCTCCATTTTGAAAAGCGACAATTGCTTCTCCATCATCTGTATTTTCAAACATTCTATCAACGTCGGAAAAATATTGACTTAAAATATAAATTAATGCATCACTATATCTTTCACGGTCTTTTTTATATAATTCAACTTGATCATCTTGTATATAATACGCATCAACAATAGTCATGCCATCCATTTCAAGTTTTTCATGAGTAACATCTTGACTCAGTTGTTCTCTCTTAAAAAATTTAAACAACATAAACGATCCCCTTCATTAATCATTTTAATTAGATTTACTTCTTTGATACTCCTGATACTCAAAAAATACTTGGAATAACATAATTAACATTGCAGGATGATATTGTGAATTGACAATATCAATATCATGATTAGATGCAATTTTAAATCTTTCAGACTTAGTTTCCATGATTAAGTTATTTGTGTCATCTGTTACTTTAACAGATCTAGATATAAATCCTGATTCAAACAACAAAGTATCGTTTTTTTCACCATTAAATATTATTCTAGGTTTGAATCCAATTTTTGTTTCGAATGTGCCTATTTTAGTATCATTCTTAAATACTTCCCAAACAGTTTTAAAAGGGGTCTTTAACTTTCCTTCTATCGATCTTTCTTGTATCACTTTAAAAGAGCCACCTTCAAATTCGATCATAAAATTATGTTTCTTTCTCCCTAATAACGCGAATGTTTCTTGTCTAGTGGATGTGTAATACAAACTTAGTATAAATATAGGATTATTGTGTTCATCATAGACTTCAATTGGTTTAGTAGATGCACCAAAAAAGTTTTCTTTGAAATGATATTGTGACATATTAACCTCCCTAATAAGCTGTTATCATGACTATTCTACCATAGCTAAATTTTGTGCACCATTTTTAATGTTTTGTGCTTTTAGAATATTTTCTATCATTAATTTAATCATTTTTTCTTTGTATGGCTTAATAGAAACTAATACAATTCTTTCATCGGTATCAGCTCTATCTTTATCAAGATAGTTTAATTGCACAAGGGCTTTTATGGATTTATTGATTTTTACTAAATCCCATCCAAATTGCTGTTTAATATCTTTTAGTGTTCGACATCCATTCTGAGACATCTGTATAAATAATAAAATCATAAATTGATCGACATTTATTCTATATTGATGATGGATATTATGATGGATTTCACTAATCATACTATTAACCTCTATAGCATAATCAATACAATAATTTGAATTTACATGTGTAGATATGTCATTTAAATTACTCTTAAAGTCCAGTTCTATTTGATTAATTAGTTGAGAAATTTTCATTTTGTGACGAGTTTCTACTATTATAATAATTTTTCTCTCATCTTGTTTTAGTCGTTCTTTTTTATAATAATTTAAATCATGTAAATAGGATATGACATGTGTTAACATCGTTTGATTAATACGAAGTACTTCTTTAAAATCTAAAGCTGTAAATTTCTTTTTCTTCTGATTATCGTTAATAAATTTCAATATTTTTAAATGATAAATATTTAATGCGTAATTTTTCTTTAGTATTTTCTTCACCTGAAAATTTAAATAATTAAATTTCAATAATTCGTTCTTATGTTCAATCATAGCTCAATACCACCTTAGTTTATTTTCGTTTTATATAGATATGTTTAATGACATCCGCTGAAGAATCATAATCTATTACTAATTTTTTTGATTCTTTTTTAAAATTTATTGTATTTATCTTTTTATTCGTTTCTTCATTAAACTGCTGATTAATTGCCTTATTACGCTTAATAAAAATATCGTGAATTCTAAACTCAAATTCCTCGATGTTTAAACCAGTAATATTTAGTTTTTGCTGCAGCTTATTAAACAGTTTATTGTTCGGAAAGATTAATAGCTGATATTCATTTAAATAATGCGTTATGAGGATACTGCCATTAAAAAATATGATATTTCCTCTTAATCTTTTTAAAGTTAATATTAATTCGAATAACTGATACTGACTTTCTTTATTTAACTGTAATTCTTTTATCATAAGGTGACTGCTCTGTGAAGGTATCATACTATCAATCCAAGTATCATCTATAATAATTGAAATTCTTTGCTTATATTCTAAACACCATTTAAATGTTTCAATAAGTGAATCAATTCGATTAGGGGTTGTCGGTTGATATAAGATATTTATCGAAGAATTATTCTTTAATATAGTAGTTATTTCTCTATCGGAGACTAATTCATGGTAAACTTTATAGGCAATTTGTTTATTTCCTTCTATTATATTTGTCATTCGGTTAGTTAAGTATTTATCCCGATTATTTAATATTAATGTTACTTTTGAATCTTTTAATGTGTCTTTTATTATTTTATAGATATGATTATATTGGTAAAATGTCATATTTAAATAGAAATGAAATTGTCGCTGTCCATAGTAGTATGTACAATCGATTAGATAATTTAAAAGTTTATTTAAGTCTTCTTCAAACGCCTCTAGATTTTTATTTCTAGACAACTTTAATTCAAATGAAATTTCAAATTGATGCTCTAAAGAAAATGAAAACATTTGATGCATTAATCTATTTTTCTCAAAATTAGCTTCATTTAAAAACTCATCAAGTAATGAATGCGAGAATAATAAACCATATTGCCCAATTTCTCTCCTCATCGTTAAAAGTTTTGATTGTTGAAAATTATTTGTTAGTGCCTCAATGTTTCTGATATATATTAATAAGTTTGATGATGGCATATTTGATGTTAGCTGTGAGTCTATATTAATATCTAAACTAATAAAATCTACAAAATTGTTTGTCAAAGCTCTAATTTCCTGAGATATCTTATTAAAATTTTCAAGAAGATTCGAGCGCTTATTATTAAATGGATAATACTGATCATTTGTGAGTTGCTTTCGATATTTCGCTGGTGTTATATGATATTTATCTCTGAAACTTGCTATAAAGTTTGATTCGTAAGTAAAACCATTATCACCTGCAATTTGCGTTATAGACTTCTTTGAATAAATCAAGTCAAATATGGCGTAGGATAAACGAATATTTTTTCTAAGTTCTCTATATTTCATATCTGTTATTTCTTCTAGATTTTCTGAAAACCATCTCACTGATAAAATACAATTCGTCGCAACTTCAGCAATATATAACTTCTCTTTATAATGTTCATACATATAATTGATTGCTTTATGTATATCATTATTTAAAAAATAATCATGATTTTCATTTACAATTCTATATAATCGCAATGTCATCATTAATTGCTTAATTACATCAAACATATTTATGTCCTTGTCTTTTTTATATTTAATATAATTGGCGAGTACCTTATTCATGTAAAATCTAATAACATTGTAATCAAGTTTATCTACATCAATATAGTACTTTTTTTCGAATTGAAAAAAATAATCAAGTTCACATCTTGATAAATATAAACTAGCTATAACTGTATCTTCATTAGAATAAATACGATATTGTTCTAAATCATTTATGATAAGAATGTCATTTGCTTGATATACTTTACGTTTACCATTGATATATATTTTACTACTTCCTTCTATTACATATAGCAGTATTAACCCCATATTAAAATCAGATTGAATATTTAATGGTTGATAAATCTTAAAATTACCATCATACAACATGTTAAACACCCCAATTCCTTATGAAACATCTTTATTTACTATTTATGATAATTATAATTCAACAAATATTACTAAAAATACTTTATTCTTGACTTTTTATTATGAAATTTTGTACTTATTTTAATCCTTCAGATGCAATATTCTTTTGTTTATTGGATATAATTTTTCATAGTATTATCCAAAGTCAATTATTTTATTATGTCTTAAATATTACAAACGTGTAACAAAGAATCGAGTTCAATACTTAAAAGTACTTAAAAACGTTGGTATTACAACGTTCTTTATTGAGTGTAAAATGTTCGGAATTATTACATGAAATCTTTAGATATTTAAATTAAATTACAAAGCTTTAACATTCAACACAAACTAAACGATTTCTGATAAAGTAGATTTTGTTGATTAACAGCGGAGAAAAAACTTATTAGAAAAAAAACATAAAACATATACGAAAAATTATTTTTAAATTATCTAGGAGGATTTATTTATTATGAAGAAAATCGCAACAGCAGCAATCGCAACGGCAGGAATTGCAACATTTATGGCACATGACGCAGATGCAGCAGAAAATACACAAGGATATAATCCAAACGATCCATATTCTTATTCTTACAATTACACAATTGACCAACAAGGTAACTACCACTACACATGGGAAGGTAACTGGAATCCATCATCTCATTATGGTAACCAAGCTCAACAACAAGTAGCATCTAACACTGCTTCATCAAATAACGAAGCAGCTTCAAATACAAATTATTCACAACCAGCATTCAATGTTGCACCAAATGGTGGTGGTTTAGGAGATTCACATAACACATCTTCAAATCAAAACAATGTTCGTGTAACAACTACACAAGCACCATCAACTAGCAACAATACAGCAACTACATCAAACTCAAGTTCAAATGTAAGCACTACAACTACATCAACTTCTCGCCCATCAACTGGTGGAGGAGCTAACTTATACACTGCTGGACAATGTACTTACTATGCATTCAGCAAACGTCCTGACTTAGGTAGTACTTGGGGAAATGCTAATAACTGGGCTAGTGCAGCAGCACAATCTGGTTACACAGTAAATAACAACCCATCTGCAGGTTCAGTATTACAAACTACAGCTGGTGGTTATGGTCACGTAGCTTACGTTGATAAAGTAAACTCTGACGGTTCTATCCAAGTTTCTGAAATGAACTACCAAGGTGTAGGTGTTGTTTCAACTCGTACTATCTCAGCTTCAGCAGCTGGTTCATACAACTACATTCACTAAGATGAATATAAAAAAAGAGCAATCGCTATGATTGCTCTTTTTTTATGCATTTGTTTTTACTTTTTTAATACCGATACCTGTTATACCATAAAACGCTGCAAAGATTACACATAAATAACATGGAACAGCCCACCAGAAGAAATCTCCTAATGAAACATGCAATAAATCTCGATAGTATATACCTGAAGTTCCCCAAGGAATAAATGGCAACACCATTGTTCCGCAATCTTCTAGCGTTCTTGATAAGTTCACACGATCTAAATTACGCTCATTATACATTTCCATTAACAGTACACCTATCATAATAATCACGACAGATGCAACACCAGCTGCAAAAACGAGTATTAAACTTCCCGCTATCGTAACTAATATCAGATGTGAATCTTTAGAAACTTTACTAGATATTGTCGTTAAAATAACTTTTAAACTGCCAGATGCTTCTACAATACCCGCAAAAGCATAACCACAAAAAATCGTTACAACAATTTCAGTCATACTCATAATGCCACCACGTTTTAACAGTTCTACCATTGAACTTGATGCATCATTTTCAGATAAGCCTGTCATATTGATGTTGAAACCTTGCATCGTTACATTAAATGCATCTACAATTTCAAATCCATTATTAAACACACCTACAAACATTGCGACTAAACTGGATAATAACATCATCGGTACAGTAGGTTTTCCTATACTAATACCTAATATGATAACAATGACTGGTATCCATACCCAAAAATTCAAATTAAAAGCTGTATCAATATTACTCAATAATTCATTTATTCTTTTGCTTTCTACATTTTTAGCATCAAATTGCAAGCCTGCTATAAACCATACAACGAGACCAATAATTGATGCAGGTATCGTCGTCCACATCATATGTTGAATATGCCTAAAGATATTTACTTTCGTTACTAATGCAGCTAAATTAGTTGTATCTGAAAGTGGTGACATTTTATCTCCAAACACTCCACCAGCTATTACAACACCTGCAACCATACCTATCGGAATATTCATCTCATTAGCAATCGCCATTAAAGCTATACCGGCAGTACCTACTGATCCCCATGCAGTACCTGTTGCGACAGATGTAACGGCTGTTATGACAAATGCAGTTACTAAAAAGTATGTCGGATTAATCGTTTCTAAACCATAGTAAATTAAAGCAGGTACAGTGCCTGAATACATCCACGTACCTATTAAAATACCGACTGCAAATATTATGTATATAGCTGGCATTGCAGTTGCTAGCCTCTTTGTAATGCCATCTTGCAAGTCTTCCCAAGTTAAGCCTACTCTAATGGCTATAAAGCTCGCATAAACAGCCGCAATAATTAATAATGGCTGAATTGGATAATGTAAAATCCCAAAACCAATCAATACGACTAACCCCATAAATAAAATTGTAGAAATTGCTTCAAATAAAGTTGGTAATCTCTTCATATAATGCCCCCTTCCATATACTTAGAAAAGTAATCATATTATTTTATATATAAAAAAGTAGTCGCAAATGATTTGCTAACTACTCTTTTTCAATGATTTAATCCTTAATACAAATATTACAAGCTAATGACATTAATTTTCTAAAAATTCACCGTAAAACCTTATATTATCGGTATATTTTCTATATTACTGTTTGTCATAATTGGTCAAAAATATTACTAAAATATTGTATCTGATTATGATTAAGTAACAACTGTATGAAAACACACACAAACATAAAAACATCTGTTAAAGTATTATTTGTCGTCGGAAAACGACACAAACAAAACTAAAAATTTAAATTTAAAACATATACGAAATTTACGGAGGATTATTTATAATGAAAAAATTAACAGCATTCGCAGTATTATCTACGGGACTAGCAACAACAGTAATTGGAAATGGTGAAGCTTCAGCAGATACTTTCGATAACGCCCAAGCTCCAATTCAAAACCAAACTCAAACTCAAAACTTTAACTATACTAATAATTATAGCCAAAATTACAATACTTCAAACATGAGTCAATCATTTACTTCATCAGTTACTCAAACTGCAACTCAAACTTCAAGTTCATCAGCTAACTTATACACTGCTGGACAATGTACTTATTATGTATTTGACAAAAAGCAAGCAGATGGAGACCCAATTAGCTCAACTTGGGGAAATGCTAACCAATGGGCAGCAAATGCAGCAGCAGATGGTTACACAGTAAACAACACACCTAAAAAAGGTTCAATCTTACAATCAACAGCAGGTGCTTACGGTCACGTAGCATACGTTGAAAATGTAAACTCTGACGGTAGTGTTGAAGTTTCAGAAATGAACTACCAAGGTGAAGGTGTTGTATCAACTCGTACTATCTCAGCTTCAGAAGCTGGTACTTACAACTACATTCACTAAGATTAATATAATATATCTAAAAAGGAGACCAGGCATATCATTGTCTAGATCTCCTTTTTTATTTATAAAATAATTAATTTATATTATTGATTGGCTACAGCGATAAAAAATTGTATACTTAAATTAAGTTAGGAGGGATTATACATGAGTGAAAACGAACAAAATCCATTTCAACAAACTTCAACACATTCAACATATGAAGATGTATCACAACACATAGATACAACTGATGATGATAGATTATTCGGTATGCTTATATATTTAACAAGTTTCTTTGCTTCATTTTTTGCGCCACTTATCATTTGGTTAATTAAAAGAGAGAACTCTCCATTCGTTGATAAAATTGGTAAAGATTATTTAAATTTCTTTATTTCATATACGATTTGGGGACTTGTTGCTTCCCTATTATGTTTAATACTAGTAGGTTTTATTTTAATACCAATATTAGCTATTTTAGCTTTTGTCTTTACTGTTATTGGTGCTATCAAAGCATACAATGGAGAAACTTATTTACCACCATTATCAATCCGTATGATCAAGTAACACTTTCGTTTTTTGAAAGTGTTATTTTTCTTTTTTTGGGTAAAACTGATTAAATACGAATATTTAATTTTATGATAGAATGATGTATACTCTTATAATCTTAAGAGTACCGTATTTTATGAATCCCCTTTTTAAACGTTATTTGTGCACTTCCATTTTATGGAAAGGCATAATTTTTTTTGTACTTTATTACTACAGTGCTTTAAAGGAGGAGTTTTTTTGGATCAAAAAATTAAAAAACCGAGAAGAAGATATATAAGCTTACCGACACAAATATTAATCGCTTTAGTATTAGGTGTTGTAGTAGGATACTTTTTACACGGACAAGACCATTTGATTAAATTCATTCGACCTATTGGAGATATCTTTTTAAACCTTATTAAAATGATTGTTATTCCAATTGTATTCTGTTCACTAGCATTATCAATTTCAAACGTTGGTGATATGCATACAGTTGGTAGATATGGTTGGAAAACAATTTTATACTTTGAAATCATCACTACAATTGCAATTGGATTGGGAATTATATTCGGAAACTTATTCAAACCTGGATTAGGGATTGACGCAAACAAATTACCTAAAGGTGATATTTCTAAATACGAACAAACTGCCGATGCTGCAGAAAAATCGACTTATGGTAACCATATGATAGATACAATAGTTGGCATCATACCTACAAATATATTTGAAGCTTTAACAGCTGGAGAATTACTACCTATTATATTCTTTGCAGTATTCTTCGGATTAGCAATCGCTGCTGTTGGTGAAAAAGGTCAGCCAGTTAAAGATGTATTAAGCGGAACATTAGAAGCTGTATTCTGGATGATACATAGAATATTACGATTAGCGCCTTACGGTGTATTTGCTTTTATCTGTGTAACGATTATGACATTTGGATTATCTGCTTTAATTCCATTAGTTAAGTTATTAGCAGTTGTTGTAGGTGCAATGGTATTCTTTATTATTGTTGTATTAGGGATTGTCGCAAAAATTTGTGGCATCAGCGTATTCTCTATTATTCACATATTAAAAGACGACTTATTGTTAGCGTTCTCAACTTCAAGTTCAGAGACAGTACTACCATCAGTAATGGAAAAAATGGAAAAGTTCGGTGCACCAAAAGATGTTGTTTCATTTGTTGTACCAACAGGATATACATTTAACTTAGATGGTTCAGCCTTATACCAATCAATCGCAGCATTATTTGTTGCACAGATGTATGGTGTCCATTTAACACTTGTTGAACAGTTAATATTAATGTTTACATTGATGATTACATCTAAAGGTATGGCTGCTGTTCCTGGTACTTCTATAGTTGTTCTTATTACAACATTAGGATCTATGGGATTAAATCCAGAAGGACTTGCATTAATTATCGGTATAGACAGACTATTAGATATGACAAGAACATGTGTCAATGTTGTAGGTAACGCACTATCAACAGTTGTTATCTCTAAATGGGAAAACAAATATGACCATGCAAAAGGACAAGAATACTTAAAATCATTGAAAAAAGCATCATAAAAAAAGATTCGGCTAAGGGGAGCCGAATCTTTTTAATTTAGTTTATTTTAGTGAATCCACAATTTCTTTAATTTCATCTTGTTTTAAATCTACAACAATTTCTCCGTCTTTAATATCTTCTTTTAAAGCATCTTTAGCCTCTTCTGAATGATATAATTCCGCAATTTTCTTGTATGTTTTATTATCTTTGTCTTTCGTATTTGCTGCGATAAAGTTGATATAAGGTTTCGCTGCATTAGCATCTGGATCTTCTAAGAATATAGGGTCTTTCTTTGGATCTAATCCTGCTTTTGAAGCTACACCATTATTAATAACAGCAATATCCACTTCATCTAATGCTCTCGCTGTTTGTTGTGCATCTACTGCTTTAATGTTTAAATTCTTTTTATTTTCAACTATGTCTTTAGGTCCACCACTTAAACCGAAGTTCTTATCTAATTTAATGTAACCTGCTTTTTCTAATAATTTTAACGCTCTTGCTTGGTTTGAAACATCATTTGGAATCACGACTTTCGCACCATTTTTCAAATCTTTTACATCTTTTAGTTCTTTAGAATATATACCTAACGGTGCAAACACTGTTGTTCTAATAGGTGTAATGTCTGTATCTTTATTTGCTTTCTTAAATTGATCTAAAAATGCGAAATGTTGGAAGGCATTTAAATCAATGTCTCCGTCTGATAAAGCTTTATTTGGAACATTGTAATCTGAAAACTGTTTAATTTCGACATCAATGCCATCTTTCTTAGCTAATTCTTTAACTTTATCCCATACTGCTGTGTCATTCGACGCGATACCGATTGTGACTTTTTTGTCGTCTTTCTTATCTCCACATGCTGCGAGTAATAAGACTAATGCTACTAATAATGTTAAGACTTTTTTCATTTAAACTTCTCCTTTATATTAAAATGTTTATTTAACTTCTACGTACTAATCTAGATAATACATTACCTAGAGATTGAATAACTTGTACCATAATAACAAGTATAATAACGGTAATAACGATGACGATTGTATCAAATCTTTGATAGCCGTATGCGAGTGCTAAGTCACCTATTCCGCCGCCACCAACTGCACCGGCCATTGCTGTAGCGCCAATTAAACCAATAATTGAAGTTGTTAATGCTAAAATTAATGAACCTAATGCTTCCGGTAATAAGAAATATCTAATAATTTGAAATGGTGAAGCACCCATTGAATGAGCAGCTTCAATAACTCCAGAATTAACTTCTAATAATGAGTTTTCTACTAATCTTGCTATATAAGGTGCAACATAAACAGTCAGTGGTACAATTGCTGCAGATGTACCTATTGAAGTACCTACAATTAATTTAGTAAAAGGTACAATCGCAATTAATAAAATAATAAAAGGTAATGATCTGAAAATATTAATAATTGGGTTGAGTAAATAATAAATAATGACATTTTCCCATATACCATTTTTTCTAGTAATCACTAACAAAATACCTAATGGAATACCAATTAAGGCACCTAATACAAGTGATACAGTTACCATGTATAAAGTTTGATATATAGAATCTAACAATAGTGAAGAATCTAATGATGATCCGAACATTATGCACCAACCTCCTCAAATTCTATATTTAATGAATCTAAATGGGCAAAGCTTCTTTTAATTGCACTGTCGTCACCTTTCAAACGTAACGTTAAGTACCCTACAGGTGTGCCTTGAATATCTGACATTGAAGCAAACAATACATTAATTTGAACTTGATATTTTGTAATTAAGTCATTAATGATAGATTGTGTCACTTTATCTCCATCTATGTATAATTTAATGTCTGTTGCTTGATGATCAGTTGGTATTAATTTTCTTAAATTAGGTGATATATCTGTTGTAATAACTGTAGATACAAAGTTCTTCGCTGTTGCTGTTTTAGGATGGCTGAAGACATCTAATACAGGTCCAATTTCGATTACTTTACCATTTTCCATCACTGCGACTTTGTTACAAATCTTCTGTATCACACTCATTTCATGTGTAATCAGTAGAATTGTGACACCAAACTCTTCATTGACACTTTTCAATAATTTCAATATAGAATCTGTCGTAGCCGGGTCAAGTGCACTTGTTGCTTCGTCACATAATAATATTTTAGGATCTGTCACGAGTGCTCTTGCAATAGCCACTCTTTGTTTTTGTCCGCCAGATAATTCATTTGGATATTGCTTCCCTTTATCCTCTAGACCAACAAACTTGAGTAGTTCATCTACTTTAGCTTTAATTTTATCTTTACTTGTACCTTGCAAAATAAGCGGCATCGCAACATTATTAAACACTGTCTTAGAATTTAATAAATTAAAATGTTGGAATATCATGCCGATATTTTTCTTAACACTTTGTAATTCTTTCTTTGAATACTGATTGATGTCATGGCCATCTACAATGACCTCTCCCGTTGTTTTTTCTTCCAATACATTAACAAGTCTTATTAACGTACTTTTTCCTGCTCCACTATATCCAATTACGCCAAAAATATCTTGTTCTTCGACTTTAAAACTGACATCATTTAAAGCTTGGATTTTAGAATTCTTTTGCTGGAAAATTTTATTTACATTTTTAAATTCAATCATCGTATTTATCCCTTCCGAATTCTTATTAATATGATAAGAATTATATGGGTGTTTTCTTTTATCGTCAATACTTATAATCAAATTTTTCTAAATATTCATTTATCTATATTGTATTTTTTCTCTTTAATGATTGATTAACATTTTCTTAATGAATTTTTATTAATGTAAGCGCTATCAATAATTTATTGACAACTTTGTGAACAACAAATAAAATGAAACTTAAGATGTATTTTTACATCTACAAATAAGGGGGTTATAAGTATGGCAGAGCATGATTTCAAGCGTTTAGCAGCAGATCCAAAGTTTAAAGAACTTCTGAAAAAAAGAAATAATTTCATATTTCCTATCTCTATATTCTTTATTATTGCAACGCTCCTATTTCCAGTATTGACTGGTTATACAAACATCTTGAATAATATTGCATTTTGGAATATCTCTTGGGCATGGATTTACGCTTTATTATTATTCATTATGGTTTGGACACTTGTCACTTTGTACATGCGAAAAGCGAAGTCTTTTGATAAAGATGCAGAGGAACTATTAAAAGCATATAGAGAGGAGCAAAACTTATGAATGTCATCGTTGTCGTTATGTTTTTAGTATTTGTCGGGATCACATTGTTTATTACATATTTTGCATCTAAAAGAACGCAATCAGCAAATGACTTCTACACTGCTGGTGGTGGCTTAACAGGTTGGCAAAATGGATTGGCAATTGCAGGTGATTATTTATCTGCCGCATCATTTTTAGGTATAGCAGGTGCCATCGCATTATGGGGGTTTGATGGTTTTTTCTATAGTATCGGTTATTTAACAGCTTATCTTATTGTGTTATACATTGTAGCTGAGCCGTTAAGAAATCTTGGTAAATATACTTTAGCAGATATGATTGCAGCACGATTTGAATTGAAAAAAGTGAGAGCAATGGCTGCAGTTTCTTCTATTACAATAGTTATTTTCTATATGCTTGCACAACTCGTTGGTGCAGGTGCACTTATTCAATTACTATTTGGTATACCTTATACACTCGCTGTTATTCTAGTTGGTATTATGATGACCATTTATGTATTATTTGGTGGTATGACAGCAACAAGTTGGGTACAAATGGTTAAAGCGGTATTACTTATGATTGGTACTGTGATTATTTCATTTTTAGTGTTATTACATTTTGACTTCAACCTTTCTACGATGTTTGGTGAAATGCATAACGTTAAGTCATCTGATTTCAAAGGTGAATTTATTAATCCAGGTTCACAAGGTAAACCACCGTTAGATAACATCTCATTAATTATTGCGTTATTATTTGGTACAGCTGGATTACCACACATATTGATGCGATTCTTTACAGTTAAAGATGCTCAAACGGCAAGATCTTCTGTTATGTGGGCAACATGGATTATCGGTATCTTTTACATTTTAACGATATTTCTTGGATTTGGCGCAGCAGCATTATTAACACGTGAAGAAATTATTAGCGCCAACCCTGCTGGTAATATGGCAGCCCCATTATTAGCAGCAAAATTAGGCGGAGATTTCCTAATGTCATTTGTTTCAGCCGTTGCATTTGCTACGATATTGGCAGTAGTAGCAGGTTTAGTATTAACAGGCGCGTCTGCATTCGCCCATGATATTTACGGGCAAGTCATTAAAAAAGGTAAAATAAGCGAACGTGAACAGATGAAAGCAGCAAAATTAGCTTCATTAGCAGTTTCAGTCGTATCCATTATATTAGCCTTATTTGCTCAAAATTTAAACGTAGCATTCTTAGTATCATTAGCATTTTGTGTCGCAGCAAGTGCAAATTTACCAGTCATTGTATTTACGATATTTTGGAAGAGATTTAATACACACGGTGCCATCACAGGAATAGCTGTCGGCTTAATCGTGTCACTTATACTCGTTATATTAAGTCCAAATGTCATGAATCCAGAAGGAACAGCATTTATTACAATGTCGCCAATATTCCCTTTATCAAATCCTGCAATCATATCAGTACCAGCAGGCTTTATTGGAGCATTTTTAGGAACATTCCTAGGTAAATCAGAATCACATGATAAATTCCAAGAAGTACAAGTTAAATCAGCAACAGGTATATCAACTTCAAATATTACACATTAAAAATTAGTAATGTTGGTGAAGTATTTAGGGACAGAATTCCGAGTAATGTCCCTAATTAGACGATCCTAACTACCACTTCTTAGAATTCTGGTAATTAGACAGTTCTTACTACCATTGCTCGGAATTCTGGTAATTATCACAACCAGCTAACTTATTAAATGTCAAAAACCGCTTAGACATCCATCGTGTCTAAGCGGTTTTTACTTATTTTAATTTTGCTTTTTGTAAGAACTTCACTTTTTTACTAAGTGATTTTGAAGATTTTTGCTTGAGCATTTTATTTCTTATTTTAATTTTTAAAGTACTTGATGATTGTGCTGCTTTACCGATTTTTCTTGATTTTATGATGACTTTTTTTGTATGTTTCGTTCTTAATTTGTCATATCGTTTTAATGCTGATTCTATATCTCGATCGTTTATTAAATTAACTAATGTTACGGCGTCTTCTATTGCTTGGCCTGCACCTTGTCCCATGTTCGGTGTTGTTGCATGTGCTGCGTCACCTAATAGAACAACTCTATTTGAAACGAATGATTTCAATGGTACGAGGTCATACATATCATGATGTAATATGCCTGTTTCTTCTTGTGCATCTAATACGGTTCTTACTTCATCTGGGAATTGATTGAAGTATGCTTGAAGATGTGGTTTCTCAAATGACTTAAATTGCAAATCATTTTCTTTAGCATTCATTGTGCAGAACCAGTATAATTCGTTGTCTTTTAAAGGAACTATGCCAAATCTTCCTTTATGTCCCCAATATTCTAATGTAACGTCTTGTTCAATATTTAACTTCTCATTTACAATGCCTCTGAAACAAGTGTATCCAGCATACTTAGGTGCTGATTTCGGAAAAAGTTGTGTTCTTACTTTTGAATGCATACCATCTGCTGCAATTACTAAATCAAATTGTTCTTCTAAACCATTTGTAAAATAAAGTCGTACATCGTCAGCTGTTTGTTTAAACGTTTTAACTTCATGATTTAAATAAATATTATCTGATGGTACATGTGTTTTTAAGATTTCATGTAACACTTTTCTATGAATCGTAATATTTTTATGTTCATCTTGATCCATCATTAATGAATTTAAAAATTCATCTAAATCAGATCTAATTTCTATTTTTCTTAATGGTTGGCCTTCTTGCTCAATTGCATATGCCATTTTATATTGTTTTAATGCTTTAAGGACATTACTTCCAATGCCTAAACCGGCGCCATCTTGTTCTAAATTGCCACGTTGTTCATAAACATAAACTTCATGTCCCGTTTGACTTAGTAATCCAGCAGTCGTTAATCCACCGATGCCTGCCCCAATTACAGCAATTTTCATTTTGTTCACTACTTTCTTTGAAATAAAAATTTGATTATAAACTTTATTTTAACACGAATCCTTACATATCTTTACCCCTAGTTCAATATTGAACTAGGGGTAACCTTTATTTGTAATAGTCTTTATGGACTTTTGATTTCTTCAAATTATGGTCATCATAATAACCTTCCATAATTTTACCGATACTTGTTGCCCAATTCACATCTGTTGCATATAGATGTTGTCCAGGATTATAAGGGTTCCATCTCATTTTATATAATGTGTCTTGCCCATTGTTAAGATAGTCCTTTTTAATAAATTCTGCGCCTCCATTTATAGCTTTTTCTGGAGAAGTCCAACCTTTCTTACGCGCATAACTACTACCCGTTTCTACAGCATCTTGATCAAATGCCCCAATCCCATAGAAATTATAGAATGTTTTACCGTTGGACATTTTGACACCACTTGCCAATTCAGAATTACCATTTCCAGTTTCGATAAAAGCATGACTCATCAAGTAGATGATATTGACATCATATTTTTCTTGGGCTTCTATAAAAGCTTTTTCTTTACCTTTTAATATGCCTTTATCTTTTAAAATGTCTTTAACTTGTTTTTCTGATACATCTACTTTTTTAGATATATCTATGAATTGAAAGTCTGTCTGACTTTTGTCAATATCCATAAATTTATCTATATCTTTTTTATCAGCATACACGAATTTATTATCCTTTTGTGTAACAGCTGGTGCATCACTTTGCGTTTGAATTTCGAGCGCTTCTTCATAAGTATGTGTTTGATGATTTTTAAAAAAAGGAGACTCAAAAATAAATAATAAAACAATAAATATAATAATAATTGTGAGCCCTAAAATTAAAGAAAACCTTTCTCTCAAAAAGTTAATAATATTCACACCTTTTCTATTTGTATAAGCAATGTTACTGTTTTAACTTATCTTATATTTTCTTAAATTTCAACGAAATGTTTTCAAAAATAAGAGTGAGACAGAAATCTGTCTCACTCGTCTCTACTCATACCTTTTAAAAAGTTCAATAATAGCGTTACACTTTGATTAATTTCTGGATCTTTAAGTGCGCCTAATAAATCTGTTACAGAAGTCTTCTTATAAGGATTAGCCCTATTCGCAACTTTCATGCCGTTATTAATCCTTCTCACGAAAGTAGATGTTTCTTCTATATCCAATTCTCCTAATAGAAATAGAACTTGTCCAAGATTTCCTAATATACCTTCATATTGTTCTTTATTCAGTTCATTGACGATATTTTTCGTAATGATTTTACGTTGCACAATGGCTGCGTGAAATGCATCTAACGCTTCCGCTTCTTCCAGTGCATCGAGTATATCAATTCCTTTTTCAATGGCAATTTTTCGATCTGATAATCGTGATTTAATGTCATTCATATTTTCTTCAATTATATATTCTCTACTTTTATGAATTTTCTTAATCACTTTAACTCTTTCACCCATTATGCATCGCCACCTTTACTAGGGAATGTATAACTTGATTTCGCCCACTTGTCTTGTACTCTCACACTAATCTGTGGCTGTCTATTACCAAACCGCGAATTATGTTTAGGTATAGGTGATTTGCCTTTTTTAGTGATAACTTCTAACTTCGCATAATTATCTTTATATGCTGGTGTATTTGTATCTTTATCAACATCACTATCTGTTACAAAGTTAGGTGCACCTTCATCCTGATCATTTAACGGAATATAAATATTATTACCTGCTACTCTGTCTGTTACTTGCACATTCACTTCTACTGTACCTACTTTAGAAGTTACTTTAACTCTCGCACCATTATCGATACCGTGTTCTTCAGCGAGTTCTTTAGAAATTTCACAGAAGTTTCTAGGCAATTTATATTTTAAACCAGGTACTTGATAAGTCATATTACCTTCATGGAAATGTTCTAATACACGTCCATTATTAACGTGTAATGACATTTCTTTTGTCTTTTTAGATTCAACATTAAATGATAATGGATAAAGTCTAGCTTTACCATCAGGGAAATTAAATCTTTCTGTATATAATATTGGTGTATCAGTCCCATCATCATTCATTGGCCATTGTAAACTATCAAAACCTTCTAAACGGTCATACGTAATACCTTTAACTAAAGGCATGAGTGATTGTGCTTCATACCATATTTCACTAGGATGTTGATAATCCCAATCTGCGCCAAGTGACTGTGCAATTAATTGAATGATTTCCCAGTCTGGTTTAGAATCCCCAAGCGTGTCTAATGCTTTATTGATTCTTTGAACACGTCTTTCAGTATTTGTAAATGTACCATCTTTTTCTAATGAAGGAGATGCAGGTAATACAACATCCGCAAATTCGGCTGTTTTTGATAAAAATAAATCTTGAACGACTAAGAAATCAATTTTCTCAAATGCTGATCTGACATAATTAATATTAGCATCTACAACACCTGTATCTTCACCTTTAATATAAAGTGAGTGTAATGTCCCTTCATGTATACTATCTATCATCTGATGGTTGTCCAAACCTCTTTCTGAATCGAGCGAAACTTGCCAAGCTTGTTCAAATTTATGTCTCACTTCATCATCAGACACATCTTGATATCCTGGGAATGTGTTTGGCATACTGCCCATATCACTACATCCTTGAACATTGTTGTGACCTCTTAAAGGATAAGCACCTGTGCCAGGTCTCATATAATTACCTGTTACTAACAATAAGTTAGAAATGGCTGTACTTGTATCACTACCGATACGATGTTGTGTTACACCCATAGCCCAACAGATGGATAGAGATTCAGTTTCTGCAACTTGTTTGGCAATATGTTTGAGTTCTGTTTGACTAATGCCCGTTAGACTTTCTGCATAGTCTAACGTAAATGTTTTAAGACTGTCATAATAACTATCAAAATCATTAACCCATTTATTGATAAAAGCTTCATCGTGCCAATTTTGGTCGATAATATATTTTGTTACAGTTGATAGCCAAACTAAATCTGTACCAGGATTTGGTTGATAAAATTTATCTGCACGTTCAGCCATCTCATGTTTTCTAATATCAAATACATATAATTTTTGTCCTAATAATTTATGTGCACGTTTAATTCTACTCGCTATAACAGGATGTGCTTCAGCTGTGTTTGTACCAATAGTAATGACCATTTTAGCTTTTTCTAAATCTTCAATTGAACCTGAATCGCCACCGTAACCCACTGTTCTAAACAATCCTTGAGTAGCTGGTGATTGACAATATCTAGAACAATTATCGACATTATGCGTTCCGATAACTTGTCTCGCTAATTTCTGCATTAAATAAGATTCTTCATTCGTACATTTAGAAGATGAAATAAACGCTAATGCATCTTTACCATATTGATTTTTAATTTGAGAAAATCGAGTACTAATCACTCTCAAAGCTTCATCCCATTCAACTTCTTGGAAATAGCCTTCTTTTCTAACCAAAGGCTTAGTTAATCTATCTTCAGAATTCACATAATCCCAAGCAAATTTCCCTTTTACACACGTAGAAATATGATTTGCTGGAGAATCTTCATGTGGTAACACTCTTAATATTTCTCTATCTTTTGTCCAAACATCAAAAGAACAACCTACACCACAGTATGTACATACTGTCTTAGTCTTCTTAATAACATCTTCTCTCATCGCCGCTTCTGAATCAGAAATCGCAAATAGAGGTCCATACCCAGTTTCAGCTTTTTTAGTTAGTTCAATCATCGAACGTAATAAGCCAGGTTCTTGATCAGTCATATAGCCTGCATTACCTAGCATGTTATTTTCCATCAAAGCATTACATGGACATACCGTTACACATTGTCCACAATTCACACAACTTGATTCATCAATCGCACGATCATTGTCCCAAATAACTCTAGGTTGTTTTCTTTCCCAATCAATCGTCAATGTTTCGTTCACTTGTACATCTTGACATACCTCTACACATCTTCCACATAAAATACATTGATCCGGATCATATCTATAAAATGCCCCAAAATCTTTTTCATAACCTTTAGATTGAAATGGATTAGATTGATGTTCTAAACCAAATTCACCCATTGTATTATGAATTTCGCAATTGCCATTATTATAATCACAAACTGTACAATATAATTCATGGTGTTCAAGCACTCTGTCCAATGCTTGTTTCTGAGCTGATTTCACGGATTCAAGTTGCGTATTCACAACCATGCCATTCTCAATCATCGTACTACATGCTCGTTGAAGTTGCCCATTAACTTCGACGACACATGAGTCACACGTTTCAATTGGTCCTAAAGATTCGTTGTAGCATATAGACGGCACAAAGGATAACTTTTCAGCTTTAATAAAATCTAATAGCCTCATGCCCTCTTCTACAAGAAAATCTTTACCATCAATTGTTATAACCTGATGTTCTTGCATATTGATTACCCCCTCTATGAAATTATGCCCAAAAAAGCCAAATAAATTCATTATTAAATGAAACGGCTTACTTTTGATTATAATTTTGTAATTTTACAATTGCAAATAATTGTTATAGTTGCTATATTAATGAATTTTCAGAAATTTCAAAAATATTATTGATACACTGTCAAATATTTGCTAATCTATGAATATTCTTAGTTTGAAAGAAGGTTTTACAATGGTTACATTTATTTCTAGTATTATTATTTTAATTTTGGGGTATATCTTTTACGGTAAATATGTTGAACGTGTATTCGAGATTCATCCGGATAAACAAACACCTGCGTATAGTAAACAAGATAATATGGATTTTGTACCTATGCCTGCTTGGAAAGGATGGATGATTCAGCTGCTCAACATAGCTGGATTGGGGCCGATTTTTGGTGCAGTAGCTGGTGCTTTATATGGACCAGTAGCATTTATCTGGATTGTTGTAGGATGTATCGTCGCTGGAGGTGTACATGACTACTTCTCAGGCATGTTAAGTTTGAGACATGGCGGTGCACAGTTCCCTATGCTTGTACAACATTATTTAGGTAAGGTTATTAGAGTGTTTACAGATGTAGTTTCTGTGGTCTTGATGGTGCTCGTTGCAGCTGCATTTGTTGCTGGTCCAGCTCAATTATTATCAAGCAAGACACCTATATCGTTCTTCGTAGCATTAGTTATAATTTTTACATATTTTATACTAGCAGCTATTCTTCCTATCAATAAAATTATTGGTCGTATTTATCCAATATTCGGTTTTATCTTAATCGTTATGGCAGTTAGTGTAGCCGTTGCTTTATTATTCAGTGGTAAGCATATCCCTGAAATTACAATTCATAATATGCACCCTAAAGAACTACCTGTTTGGCCATTACTTATGGTTACAATATCTTGTGGTGCAATTTCAGGTTTCCATTGTACGCAAAGTCCAATCATTTCAAGAACAGTTAAGAATGAATCAGAAGGTAGAAAAGTCTTTTATGGCGCAATGATTTCTGAAGGTATTATTGCATTAATTTGGGCAGCAGCTGGTATGACATTCTTCGGTGGTACCGAAGGATTAGCCGCAAAATTACAATCTATCGGTCCAGCTGGTGTAGTTGACCAAATCTCAATTGAACTATTAGGACCATTTGGTAGCATCCTTGCACTACTTGGTGTCATCATCCTACCTATTACAACTGGTGATACAGCACTTAGAAGTTCAAGAATGATTATAGAAGATTTCATGAGAGATAAAGTAAAAATTAAACCAAAAGTCTTAATGATCGCAGCAAGCTTTGCTGTAGGATTACCTGCTTTCTTACTATCAACAATTGATTATTCATTCTTATGGAGGTATGTAGGATTCTCAAATCAAATCGTCGCAACCGTTATGTTGTGGGTAAGTGTAAGTTACTTATTAAGATATGGAAAGAAACATTTAGTAGCCGGAATACCAGCGTTATTCATGACAGCTGCAATAAGCGTGTATGTGTTATACGCACCTGAAGGATTATCATTACCATATCAAACATCTGTAATTGGCGGATCAGTTGTATTTCTAATTGTCGCTTCATTATATGTACGTGCAATTATTAAACATGCAGACCCAAGCAGAATCCCAACACCTACAAGAGATTTATATACATCATAAAATGTAGACTATGTAGACTTCCGATATTACGTCGGAAGTCTTTTTTTTGAGTAAGTTGAGTGTTATGTGAAGATAGCGGGCTTTTTAGTTACAGTTTGGTCGGGTTTTGTAATTAACGGCCCCCTTAGTTACACTTCCGCCGACTTTTGTAATTAACTCACCCACTACATACATGCCGTTCTTGGAATCCCAAAAACTACCAAACCTCCTATTATTGTTAAAGAATACAAATAATCATATATTTTTTATAATCACAATCTATCTATAATATTGAAACAGTTGTACTATTGTATTACATCTTATTTTAAAAAGGAGAGATTATTCATGTCTATAGACATAAAATCATTAGAAGATACGTATCCTATTATTTCTAATATTAAACGTGGAGAAGAAATATTCTGGAAAAACCCTGACTATTTAGCGACTACTGACTTACCATTTTCAATGGATGATGTATTAGATGCTGAACAAAGATTGGCACGTTTTGCCCCGTATATTGAAGAAGTCTTTCCTGAAACGAAACAAAATAATGGAAAAATTGAATCTCAAATTTTTTCATTAGATCATTTCAAAAGAGCACGATTCAGCCATTTAAATGGCCGTTTATTACTTAAAGGTGACCACGCTTTACCTATTTCTGGTTCTATTAAAGCACGTGGTGGCATTTATGAAGTGCTAAAGTTTGCTGAGGAAACGGCAATGAAAGAAACTGATTTTACGATTAATAGTGATTACCGCCTACTTGCTACTGAACAATATCAATCTATTTTCTCTAAATACAGAATTGCTGTTGGTTCTACTGGTAATTTAGGATTAAGCATCGGTATTATGAGTGCCAAATTAGGTTTCAAAGTAACAGTTCATATGTCTCAAGATGCTAAGACATGGAAAAAAGACCTTCTCCGTTCTAAAGGAGTCGAAGTCGTAGAACATGTTCAAGATTATGGTTATGCTGTAAAAGAAGGTCGTAAAGTTGCAGCAGATGATCCATATTGCCACTTTGTTGATGATGAAGCATCTAAAGATTTATTTTTAGGATATGCAGTTAGTGCGCTAAGACTTAAACATCAATTGAAAGATTTAAATATTCATGTAGATAAAGAGCATCCGTTATACGTCTATTTACCATGTGGCGTCGGCGGTGGTCCTGGTGGTGTCGCATTTGGATTAAAACTCATTTATGGAGATCATGTACATCCTATCTTTATCGAACCTACTGAAGCACCTTGTATGACTTTAGGCATGATTACACAGTTACATGATCAAATTTCCGTTCAAGATATAGGTTTATCCGGAAAAACAATTGCAGATGGTTTAGCAGTCAGTCGCCCTTCGAAATTAGTCGGAAACATTATGACTTCACTATTGTTTGGTTCATGTACTGTGAATGACCATCAACTTTATCTTTATTTAAAATCTTTAAAAGATCATGAAAATATCTTTATAGAACCTTCAGCCACTTCAGGTTTCCAAGGTTTGAAATATATTCATGATTTAAATTATGATTCTGAAAATGCCACGCACCTCGTTTGGTCAACAGGCGGTAATATGGTGCCAGAAAATGAACAAAAGATTTATTATCAAGAAGCTGTAGATATAGAAAAAAGGGGTTATGAAGATTGATTTTATTAATTATTCTAGGCATTTTAGCAGGGTTATGTGTACCATTACAAACATCTATTAATACGAAACTTGGTAGTTACACGAAATCACCCATACTCGCATCATTTTATTCATTCTTAATTGGAACCATTGTGTTAATCATTTTGAATACTATTATGAATCCACAAAAATTAACACCTTCATTTATAATGAATCAAGACTTTTCATACGTTTGGTTTACAGGTGGTCTATTAGGCGTCGTCTTTTTAACAGGTAATTTATTGTTACTTCCAAGAATAGGCGCAGCATTAACAGTCGTGATGACAGTTTCTGGTCAAATCATTATGGGACTGATCATCGACCAATTTGGATTATTTGATGCTGACATTCATACAATCAATATCGGAAGAATTTCTGGTGTAATTCTGATGTTACTGGGTATATTATTAATGAATTATAAAAAGAAATCATCACGTGTCATTACAACACAATCTAATCATACAAACTATTGGATGATACTCGGTATTATGACTGGTTGTCTTCCCCCTATTCAAACAGCTATTAATAGTGCACTCAGATATGAAGTAGATTCATTTTATTTTTCTGCACTTATTTCATTTGCTGTTGGGACAATCGCTTTATTCTTTCTTTCACTTATTCTTGTTCGTAGAATTCGTTTTAGCTTCCATCAACCTGAACAAGGTACGATTAAACCGATTTACTTTATTGGTGGTGCATTAGGTGTTGTATTTGTTACGACGAACATATTACTTATGCCTGAACTCGGTGCAGCACTTACATTAATGGTCGTTATATTTGGACAAATGTTAATGGGCATTTTAATTGATCATTTCGGTTTATTTAATACACCTAAATTTAAAATTACAACGAGACGATTAATTGGCGCAATATTAGTCTTTGTTGGCATTGTCATTCTTAAATTATTCTAATTTAACACTAAGGAGGTCGTTGTGATGGATCTTTCACTTAAATCAGGCGATGGTATGTTGAACATTAGAGTTGGCGCAATCATCAAAGATAAGAATGGTTATTGTTTCCACTATGATAAAAAAAATGATTATTATGCATTAATTGGTGGGAGAGTAAAATATTTCGAAAGCTCGGACTCAGCTATTAAACGTGAAATCAAAGAAGAACTCAATATTGAATGTGATGATATTTACTTTTTAACAACTGTTCAAAACTTCTTTGAATATGAAAGTACGTCTTATCACGAAATATTATTTATTTATCATGCTACAATTAATGAATCTTTAGATGATTTAACCATTCCATTCGATCAAAAAATTAAATATGTATCATTAAAAGTCTCAGAAATTCCTGAAATCAAACTGCTACCTCAAAAAGCAAAAGAAATCATTTTGAAAAGAGTAGACGTTCAGCCACTATTTATAGACAGAGATTTACCTAATTAATATTTATTCTATTAAGAACGCGAAAAAACGCGTTCTTTTTTAATTATTTATAGTTCTTATAATCAATTAATCTGTCCAATTCTCATTTTAAATAAAAATTATTCTATTAACAATTTGTGTACAAAACGTAAAATTTACTCAAAAAGCCCTGTTTAATGTTTAGTTTTTACACTTTTAGGTTATTATATCTAAATATATAACAAAGTAGCTCTGTAATTCTTTCTGTATTTTTTATTCTTTTACTTGTCACGTTGCTCACTTTAAATTATAATTAGTATGAAATTAGAATTATTATAATTAAGAATTCTTGAGGAGGATTATGATATGAGTAATAAATCAAAACTTACAGGACTTTTTGGTGCGCCAGTATCAGATCGTGAAAATTCATTAACTGCTGGTAAACGCGGACCACTTGCTATGCAAGATATTTATTTCTTAGAACAAATGGCACATTTCGACAGAGAAGTGATTCCAGAGCGCCGTATGCACGCTAAAGGTTCTGGTGCGTTCGGTACTTTTACTGTTACACATGATATAACACAATATACAAATGCTAAAATATTCTCTGAAATTGGTAAGCAAACTGAAATGTTTGCACGTTTCTCTACAGTTGCTGGTGAACGTGGTGCTGCAGAAGCTGAACGTGACATACGTGGTTTCGCACTTAAATTCTATACTGAAGAAGGTAACTGGGACTTAGTTGGTAACAACACACCTGTATTCTTCTTCCGTGATCCTAAATTATTTGCAAGTTTAAACCATGTTGTTAAACGTGACCCTAAAACAAACATGCATAACCCACAATCAAACTGGGACTTCTGGACATTATTACCTGAAGCCTTACACCAAGTTACAATTTTAATGACAGATAGAGGTATTCCAAAAGGATTCCGTAACATGCACGGTTTCGGCTCACACACATACTCAATGTACAACGATGCAGGTGAACGTGTATGGGTTAAATTCCACTTCAGAACACAACAAGGTATCGAAAATTACACAGCAGAAGAAGCTGAACAGGTAATTGCTAAAGACCGTGAATCAAGTCAAAGAGACTTATTCAACGCTATTGAAGAAGGCAATTTCCCTAAATGGAAAATGTACATTCAAGTTATGACTGAAGAACAAGCAAGAAATCATAAAGATAACCCATTCGACTTGACTAAAGTATGGTTTAAAGACGAATATCCATTAATTCCAGTTGGTGAATTCGAATTAAATCGTAACCCAGAGAACTATTTCCAAGATGTTGAACAAGCTGCATTTGCGCCAACAAACATCATCCCTGGTATAGACTTCTCTCCAGATAAAATGTTACAAGGTCGTTTATTCTCATACGGAGATGCGCAACGTTACCGCTTAGGTGTTAACCACTGGCAAATCCCAGTAAACTCTCCAAAAGCTGCAACAAATGTTTGCCCATTCTCAAGAGATGGACAAATGAGAATAGATGGTAACCAAGGTGGCGGAATTAACTACTATCCAAATAGTTATGAAGCGCATCAATCACAACCTGAATACAAAAAACCAAGTTTAGAACTTGAAGGTGAATTATACGAACACGACTTCCGTGAAGATGACGATAATTACTATGAACAACCAGGTAAATTATTCCGTTTACAATCACCAGAACAACAACAACGTATTTTCCAAAATACAGCTAACGAAATGCAAGGCACTACTGACGAAGTAAAACACCGTCACATCCGTAACTGTTACAAAGCAGATCCTGACTACGGTAAAGGTGTAGCAGACGCATTAGGCATTGATATCAACTCAGTTGATTTAGAAGGATAATATATAAATAGCGTATAGGACATTCATTGTCCTATACGCTATTTTTTTAAGTAGTGTCTGAGACATCTCGGTGTCTCAGACTACATTATTATGAAGTTTAGAAATTGAGTATCGCTAACTATCATTATTCTGAATTGTGGTAGTTAGAGCGCTGTAACTTCCATTATTTCGAATTGTGGTGATTAGAATGCGCTAACTTCCATTATTCTGAATTGTGGTAGTTAGAACGCTGTAACTTCCATTATTTCGAATTGTGGTAATTAGAGCGCTGTAACTTCCATTATTTCGAATTCTGGTAGATAGAAAGTACTCATTTAGGGACACTTCTCGGAATTCTGTCCCTAACGACACTTCCACTTATTATAATTGACTTACTTTTTTAGCTTTAATCATGTGTAAGAAATAGAATGCGACTAATCCTAATAAAGCTACGATAGACATTGCTAGATATAATCCTGAATATCCAATCGAATGTGTGAAGTTACCTAATACATATGGTCCGAATCCTAATCCGAAGTCTAAGCCGATGAAATATGTTGATGTTGCTAATCCCATCGCTTCTACTGGTGATACTTTAACGACTAATGCTTGGAATATAGATTGTAAGTTACCGAATCCTAATCCTATAAATGCACCTGCGATTAATAAGATCACACCATTACTTGCAATACTAATTAAGAATAAACCGACAATTAAACATATAAATGCTGGTATTGTAACGATATTCTCACCGCGTTGGTCCATAATTCTTCCTGTAAATGGTCTTGTAATTAAGACTGCTACTGCATAAACAACAAAGAAGAAACTTGCTGCATCTACTAAATGATTTTCTTGTGCAAAGAATTGAATGAATGACAATACTGATGAATATGCAATACTAACAATTACAACTACGATTGCAATTGGTAAGGCATGTACTGAGAAGAAATCAGTAAGTTTAAATCCTTTTTTCTTTTCTGTTTTGACACTAGCCATTACAGGTGTTTCAACTTTCATGAATAGTGACATAACAAATGCTACAACAATAAGTATCGTACAAATTGTAAATAGTCCAGACATTGGAATGTGTTGATATAGTAATAAGCCTATAAATGGTCCGATTGCTGTACCGAGTACCATACTTAAACTATACATACTGATACCTTCACTACGACGTTGTGCTGGTGTGATAAATGCTGCAATTGTTCCTGTAGCTGTACTTGCTACCCCACTTGCAATACCATTTAAAATACGTACGATTAATAACAATGCGAATGATGATGCAGTCACGAGATATAAAACATTTGTGATAACTAGTAGAATCCCACCGATGACTAATACTTTTTTACTACCTACTATATTGATATATTTACCTGTTAAAAATCTACCTACTAATGATCCAACAATAAATAATCCTGATGCTAGACCAGCCATACTGTCTGAAACTCCAAATGTTTCCTTACTATAACCACCTACTGTTACTAATAGTAAGTACATTGATAAAAATATAAAAAAGCTAATAACAAAATTAAATATAAAATCTTTTGTCCAAATCGGTTTCTTAATTTGGTCATTCATTACTCTGTTTCCTCCTCTATTAAATAACTTCTCAAATTCTCTAAAATCTCTTGTGCCTTATTAAGTTCCGCTTCTTTGACACCAATTGCTTGCAGACATTTTTCTTGAAATACACCAATTCTATGATGAATTTCATCGAATTGATTTTGACCTTGCTCAGTTAATGTAAGGAATTTTTCTCTTTTATCTTCTTTACTATTAACTGCTTGAATCAATTCCCGTTCGATTAATTTTTTTATAATTTTACGAGCTGTAGGTTTCTCAATAAAAGAACGCTTAGAAACTTGAACAAGTGTGGTTGGTTGATTAAATGCGATATCATGTAACACTTTATACTGTGCAGCATATAAATCAAAAGGTTCTAATATTTCATTAATATGATGAATATATGGTCGATACAAATTTGTATAGGAATATAAAAAGTTCTTCATTGTTTTCACCTTTTCTCATAAAAATATAGTTAGCTTTGCTAACTAATACTCAATTATTCTACGCCCATTGTCATGTTATGTCAACACCCATTTACACTTCTGACAACAATTTTTCAAAAATTTCTATTATAATTAAATTAAACAAATATAAGGAGGAACATGATATGTTAAATGATTTCTATGAAAGATTATCTAAGAAAGAAAATAAAATGATTGAAATCAGAAGATACTTACATGAGCATCCTGAGTTATCTTTTGAAGAAAAAGATACAGCCCAGTATATTGCTGACTTTTATAAAGATAAAGATGTCACATTACAAACGCATATCGGAGGAGAAGGCATTTACGGTATTAAAGTAACAATTGATTCTGGTAAACCAGGTAAGACATTAGCGTTACGCGCTGATTTCGATGCTTTACCAATAAAAGAAGATACCGGCCTACCTTTCAGTTCTAAAAATGAGGGTGTCATGCATGCATGTGGTCATGACGCGCATACTGCATATATGATGGTCCTTGCTGAAACTTTAATTGAAGTGAAAGATCAACTTAAAGGTAAGATTGTCATCATTCACCAACCTGCTGAAGAAAAGCCACCTGGTGGCTCACAATACTTAATTAAAGATGGCATTCTTGATGGCGTTGATAATGTCATCGGCGTCCATGTCATGAGCGCACTTGAAAGTGATCACGTTTATTATAGAGAAGGCAATGTTCAATCTGGTCGAAATATATTTAAATTAAAAATCACAGGTCGTGGTGGTCATGGTTCGTCACCACATTTAGCAAATGACCCAATTGTTGCAGCAAGTAGCTTTGTCATGTCTGTACAAACAATCGTTTCAAGAAGATTGAATCCATTTGATATGGGCGTTATTTCTATCGGTTCATTTGATGGTAAAGGACAGTTTAATATCATTAAAAATGAAGTCACACTTGAAGGTGACGTTAGAGGTATGAACGAAGAAACACTACAACTCATTGAATCAGAAGTTAAACGACTTTCTAAAGGTCTAGAATCTATGTATGGTGTTCAATGTGAACTTGAATATACGAGAGATTATCCAGTTCTATATAATGATCCTGAATTAACGAAACAAGTTGCGAAAGCAATTGAAGCGGCTAATATTCCTGAAGTTAAAAGTGTTGAACGTTGCGAACCACAACCACCATCAGAAGATTTCGCTTACTATGCAAAAGAATTACCATGTACATTCTTCTATGTAGGCGCAAGTCCAAAAGATAAAGAAACATTCCCTCATCATCATCCTAAATTTGATATTGATGAAGGTTCTCTACTTATTACAGCTAAATCAGTAGCTGCTGTTACCTTTGATTATTTAGGTGTTCAATAATCCATTTACTTAACAGATGTTAAGTATTATCACACTGAGTGTAAATTTACCTGACTCATATTTCTTTTTTCTTATTTTATATTTTATACTTTTAAAAAAATAAGGAGTTGAGGGAAGATGAGTCAGACAGATACACTTTTATTATTCGGATGTACGTTGTTAGTTTGGTTAATGACACCTGGATTAGCATTATTTTACGGAGGATTAGTTCAATCTAAAAATGTTTTAAATACTTCGATGCACAGTATTTCAGCAATTGTTGTTGTAACATTCACGTGGGTATTAATAGGATTTTCTATTAGTTTTGGTGGTAACAATTTATGGATAGGTGATTTCTCACACGCATTATTAAACGGTGTTGGATTCACACCTAATGGTAATTTTAGTGAAACCATTCCATTCGCATTATTTATGCTTTTCCAATTAACATTTTGTACCATTGCCGTTTCAATTCTAACTGGTTCAGTAGCTGAAAGAATGAAATTCGGACCATTTTTAATCTTTATGAGTTTATGGGTCATTCTAGTTTATAGCCCAGTAGCACATTGGGTATGGGGTGGCGGCTGGATTCACAAACTTGGTGCAATTGATTTTGCTGGTGGTACAGTTGTCCATATTTCATCTGGTGTTTCTGGACTTGTACTTGCCCTACTACTCGGTTCTAGAAAACCTAGCAATAAGAAACCGCCACATAATTTAGTCATTACTTTAATCGGTGGTATTCTCGTATGGTTCGGTTGGTTTGGCTTTAATACAGGATCAGCACTCACTTTCGATTCAGTTGCCATGCTCGCATTTGTTAATACAATATTAGCATCATGTGCAGGTATTGCCGGTTGGTCTATCTTTGAATATATTCAAAAGAAAAAAGTCACTTTAATCGGAACATTATCAGGAATGTTAGCCGGACTCGTAACGATAACACCAGCAGCAGGTTTTGTCGGTTACGGAAGTGCAATGATTCTTGGAATATTAGGCGGATTCGTTTGTTACTATGTTATCACGCACCTTAAAGTATTACTTAATTATGACGATGCGTTAGATGCATTCGGTTTACATGGATTTGGAGGCGTCGTTGGTGCAATAGGAACAGGTTTATTCCAAAATTCTAGCGTTAACTCAACAATAGCAGACGGTGTATTTTTTGGTGGTGGCATTATGCCAGTAGTTGTACAAATCGTTGCAGTCGTCGTAACAATCGCATTTAGTGGCATCATGACATACATTATCGCTAAAATCATCAGTATCTTTACAACATTAAGAACAGACGAAAAAGCAGAACTAGAAGGCTTAGATGCCGTATTCCATGGCGAAACCGCATATGGATACGAACTCAAACAAGAAAAAGCATAAAAATATATAGCTATAAAAAACAAGCATATCACTTAACTGAACCATTCAGTCATAAAGTGATATGCTTATTTTTGTTTATAATATTTCTATAATCCCAAACCACATCATTTAAAATAATCACCATACATCCAATTAAATAACCATTGTAAATTAACCTGAGGCTTAGGTTGAACATCTATAATAGGCTGAAGAATATCCCTAATCTCCTGTTTAACCCGCTTCTCATTCACTTTTCTTAAACTAACATCACTGCCATCATTCTTCTTCACATGTTCGATTTTATAAGCATTATTAAATCTAAATTGAGTTCTAGCATGATTTACAAAGTCTATATATTCAAATTTATCATTTTCAGTATTAAATTCAATATAAGACTCTAATTCTTTATAACGACTCTTTTTATTTAATTTTTTCACTTTAAAATATCTATAATCATACAAATAAGAATCTTTATATTTGTATACAAATGAATCATCTTTAGGTTTTTCAATAGCTTTTAAATTTTTCATAACCATAATAACTTCTGGATCTATATTAGGACTATGATCAATATGTTTAGCGTAATATACAGAATAGTATTCCATATGGCTGATTAAAAGGTATCTGGATATTAATAATATTACAATTAGAGGTATAAGATACAAAATCGTTACCTCAAATGTCTTATAAATCGCACGTTTAATAAATTTAAATATTATCATAAAATATTCACTTCCAACATTAATATTCATTCCTAAAATAATCTTTATACCACCAATTAAATAACCACTGAAGATTAATCATAGGTTTAGGCTGAACATTAATTACAGGTTGAACAATTGTACGTACTTGTTTTTTTATTTCAACTTCATTAATATTTGAAATAGGTTTTTCTTGTCCTGATCTTTCATTAAATAAAATCAATTTATACTTTTCATTAAATAAATATATATCATGATTTTCTATATATTCAATTTCATTTTTGGAATCTCCCATAATTACAGAACGATGATATTCAGGATTTTTTGTATCTTCACTATTAATTCCATCTACTGAGTATTTTAAACAATTACCGATTCCATATATACACGTTGGAGTATAAGTTACACCCTCTATCTCTGGCGTTTCTGCCCTAGCGATATTTTTTATTAACATCTCAACTTCTGGATCTCTACCTTCGTCATGTTGTATATGTTTAGCATAGTAAACGGAATACTTTGAGAAGTTTAAATATAGATATAATGAGAGAATTAATACAACTAACGTGAACCTAAACAGGTTTAGATAAAACGCAAAAAATATCCAGACTTTATACTGTTTTATGCTATTCCACATGACTTGCTCACCTTCTAAATAACCTTTTTAATTTTCTAAATCCATTTCTTATAAATTTTTTACTTTTGCTGATACTACTTGTTATCTTCCTTGAATACCTTCTAGTTCTGTTCACAATAGTTTTTACTGGTCTATAAATTCTTCTAAAGACAAATTTCCTTGCAGGAGTATAAATTCTTCTAGAAACAAATTTCTTTGCAGAAGTATAAATTCTTTTAGAGACAAATTTCCTAACAGGAGTATAAATTCTTTTATTAAAGGCTCTTCGAATAGATTTTATTTTTCGAGCAACATATTTAATAGTGCGGCTATTATTAATTTTTCTCTTAATAATTCTTTTTATAGGCGAAATTATTCGTTTAGATAGCTTCATAACATTTTGCTTTATTTTTCTTCTAATTGAAACTAATTTTCTTTTTATAGGTTTAACAATCTTTTTTACAATATAGTTTTTAATATTACTTTTAACCTTCTTTAATTTCCTAGTCACTTTATTTTCAATGTTTTTTTTGACTATTTTTATATTTTTTTTGGTTCTTTCAATAATATTTTTTCCTTTTTCCACAAAAAATTTAGGTGTAAATTTTATAAATTCATATATATATTTTCTACCTAATATAAGCCCACCTAAAGTAGCAATAGATACAACAGATAAATAACCCGATTTATTGTCAATATCTTTTTTAACAATGATTGGTAAAATCTCACTCTTCAGTTTTTCTCTTTTGTAATTTAAATTCTCTGTACTGTAATATTTAATAATTCTCTCATTTAAAGGTAAGTCTTTAAATTCAGGATGATAATACATAATCATTGCATCAATATCAGCAGTCTTATCTTTTTTATCAATATGTGTTAATAAATCACCAGTGAGGGCATTTAATTGGAAAAATTTATCTTTTGATGATATGCCATCATATTTTTCAAGTGGTAAACTAGCTATTTTCTTTATAAGTTCCTTATACCACACACTCTTTTCAACACTTCCTATAGTAGCACCCATATGAGGGAGATCTATTTCATAGTCCTTCGACATATGTAAGTGATGAAGAAGATTATCACTTTTAATTACTTTATTTTTTCCTTCTATAATTTCTATCTCAAAATTTGCTTTAGGATATTTCACTTTACTTTTATCTATTTTCCATAAATCATTAACTGAATTTTGCAATGTATTATTTTTATAGTTATGATATGCTAATCCGTTTGCTATATAATGGTTTATTTCATTAAAATTACCTTTATACTGTTTATTCGCCTCTTCTGCTAGTTCATTTAAGAACCTTATGAATTCAATTTGTTCTTTACCTTTAAGACCTGTATTAATTGCAAACCAATCTATTTTGACTTTCTTTTTATATTTATGCAAATTATTATGTGACATTGGCTTATTATGATGTACTTCTTTAATTATTTTCTTAAAGTTTGTTATATAGTTCCTTTGTTCAGAAAATTTTGTATAACTGACTATTCTTTTTATTGCGTTATTTTTATTTTGATAATTTTGATATGCCTGAGGTATTTTTAGTTTTTTTGGCAATCTAATGTATGAAATGTTACGAGGTTTATATATGTTTTTCGTAGATTTTTTTTGTTTCATGCTTATAGTATTCTTGCTTTTTGAATTTTTAGTTTTAGTATATGTGGTTTTTTTGCTTTTTGATTTTATAGATTTATTTTTTATAGGCAATGCTTTAGTATTTTTTGTTTTTTTGTTCTTTTCTCTATTTTGATTAGTTTTATTTAATTGATTTGAAGGTTTAGTAGGCTTCTTAATATTTTTCTCTTTTACATAAACAAAATTATAAGTACTATCCTTATTGATAATTGACTTAAATATTTTAGGTTTATTATATCCTTTTATATTTGGAGGATTAAAGTTAATTTCGGTTCCTTTATCATAAGTATTTTTTAAAGAATCTCTAATCTTATTACCGTTTTCATCAGAAAAATTATAAATAATTTGAGGTTTTAATTGATAAAAAAGGTTAATAACTTGATCATTTTTATTTTGGTTATCAATTTTATAATATAACTTCGTATATTTATCTATTTTCGGAAATGGTATCTTATAATTTTTGTTATTATAACCTGTATATGTTTTTGATGCTAAAATTTTTTCTCCTTTTAAATTTAAATAATTAACTCTGTATTTTTGTTTAATTTTTGTATTCATTTTTACCTGTAAACTGCTACCAAAAATATCATATCTAACAGCAATTGCATAGTTATAGGAATCATTTCTCCGCATAGGCGCAGGTGAATAAAATGTATAATCAAAGTTAGATAAAAACCCTACTCCCAAATAACCACCTTTAGGTAAATCAATAGATCCATTCAACCCTTCAACACCTGGAGTTGCATCGTAAATAATATTATTAGAAACCTTGAGATTTGAATCTTCGGGAATTACTTCCCCAAGATTAGATAAATTACTTTCAACTCCCTGAGCAGCATCAATATCAGTTGATATAAAATTTACAAGAACAGGATTTTCCTCATAAGTACCATGTTTCACTATTTGATAAAATAAACTTAGTTTATTTGCTTCATTATATAATGTTACTACTGAGTTCCCATTTGTATTAGGAATAAACTGTTCACCTGTAAATGCTAAACCTTTTACTCTATTATCATTATTATATCCAGAGTTTTTCTTCCAATCTTCCTTATCAGAATTCTTTACAGTCCAAAGTAAATCTAAGTTAATACCTGATTTTGTTGTTCCAACAAAATTAATTCTCCCTTTATCCCCATTATTCATGCTATAAGCTTTAACTGGAACATTAGGAGTATTTTGACCTCCAAATGTATCACTATGATTAATAATACCTTTCTCTTTACCAGTTATAATATCTACATATGTTTTATCTGACCAATGTAATCCTTCTTTTGTTAACAAATTATCATCTGTTAAATTCTCACCGGTTATATTTAATTTAATATTATCGAAATATGAAATTCCAGATTTATTTTTGTCTCCCTTTCCTTCAATTTCAACATCTACAATTCTTGGATTTTTAGTGTATGTAGGATTATTATTTTCCGCTGAAGCTATGACTGATTTATCATCATTTGATTCTATATTTTTTACTGTAATAGTATCTACTTTTTCGTTAATTTCTATTGGTTGACCTTTACTATTACTAAGAACTGTTGAATCCTCAGAATTATTAATAACTTCGGTTGCGAATGTAATCGATTGGTTAAGTATAAACATAGTAACAATAAATAATAATATACTAATTAATTTCCATGTCTTCATTACACTATTCCTTTATTCAATTTTTCTTATAATAATCATCTGTTTTTCTACTATTTTCAATAATACTAATAACTTAAATTTTCTCCTACATTTGATTTCCTCCTTGTCTATTTTTGAATTAAGCTTATTTATATATCGATATTATATTATATAATCCACCTTCTATTTTCAAGCAAATATATAAAAACCCTATTCATCATGTTGATGGATAGGGGTTAATGGCTATTACTCCGCTTCTTTCTTCTTACGTGGATAGCCTATTACAATCGAAACGATACCGCATATGCCTAATAAATATGGATAAAATGAATATGGTAATAGTGATACTGTTGATATTCCTGCGACGCTTGTTGCTGCTAATACTTGTGCGCCGTATGGGATAATTCCTTGTACTGTACTTGCAAATATATCTAATATACTTGCTGATTTTCTGCGATCAATTTGATAATCATCTGCTATTTCTTTGGCGAGTGGTCCTGCTGTAATGATTGAAATTGTGTTGTTAGCTGTTGCTAAATTCGTCACGCCTACTAAACTGGCAATACCAAATTCTGCGCCGCGTTTAGATTTTAATCGTTTCGTTACGGTATTGAGCAACCATTTTATTCCGCCATGATATTCTATTAGACCAATCATACCGCCGATTAATAATGCGATCATAGAAATATCTTGCATGCCGATAAGTCCGTCTGAGATTGCTTTTAAATTTTCTGATAGTGTAAATGAGCCGTCTAATAATCCTATTAAGCTTGCTACGATGACACCAAACACTAATACCATCAATACGTTCATTCCACATAATGCACTAATTAATACAAATAAGTATGGAATGACTTTAATGACACTATAGCCACCTTGACTGGCATCTGTCATACCTGCATCTTTTGTAACAAACCATAGAATAAGTACTGTTAAAATTGCACCTGGTAATACAATTAAGAAATTCATCTTAAATTTATCGCTCATTTTCGTTTGTTGCGTTCTAACTGCTGCAATGGTTGTATCTGAAATCATGGATAAGTTATCACCGAACATTGCACCACCTACGACAGTTGCTGTTGTTAAAGCAAGTGAGATATCTGTCGCTTCTGAAATACCTACGCCTACCGGTGCTAATGCTGCTACTGTTCCCATTGATGTACCCATAGCTACTGAAATAAATGCACCAACTATGAATAAACCTGCTAGTAAAAACTGTCCGGGAATTAAAGATAATCCTAAATTAACAGTTGAACTTACAGCACCCATACTTTTAGCTGTTTGACTAAACGCACCTGCCATTAAAAAGACAAATACCATTAATAAAATGTTAGGATGAGCTGCGCCTTTTGTAAATATATCTAATTTCTTAGCTAAAGGTGTCTTTGGATACATGGCACATGCAAAGACTGCCGCAATAAGAATCGCTACATTTAAAGGTAAGTAATTAAAATCTTTCATGATTAATCCAGTACCTATAAACAGCGTTACAAATACGATTAACGGTAATAAAGCTATAAATGATCCTTTATGATTAATTTGATTCATTATTTTCTCCTCTTAAATATCTTGAATACTTTAAAAGGGTACAGGACATATTGATTCTCGTCAATTATTAATTTTTAATTTTACCATTTGATGATTAATTCATCAAAATCAGGTAATATAACTATCATAAGATTAAAGCAAATGCTAAGGGGTTCAATTATGATTATTAGTAATACAATCAATGATTTTTTTAATAACTTTCATTTAAATGAACAGTCTAGGCTTTCATATTTTACAAAGTATCATACAGAGTTTCAACATGCAGGTTATGATGAACATGTACTATGTCAAAATATCCATCCAACACTTCTTAAATTAGAACAAGACCTTCCCTTAATTTTAAAAATAAACACAACATTGGTTCATATTATCTTTGAAGTAAGGCTTAAATTTTTAAAGCAATATCAAACATATTTAAGGCCAGATATTTATTTTCTTGTTGGGACATATAAAGAAGATGCTTCAATTCAATTAGAAGATAACGCACATTTATATTTATTTATAGAATCTCTATGTCATAAATATGATGTATTATACGATGTGATAGCCTACTATTTTGCGAAGTTATACATATATGAAGTCATTAAAGATTACTATCCTGAAAAGGTCACGACGACTATTTTCAACAATAAACATGTCATATTAGAAGAAGCGATTATCTTACATATCTTAACGACACTCAATTATACATATCCTTATAAAGACAGACATGACTTTAAAGCCATTCAACAATCAGCTTCTAAACTTGAATATGAACTAACGACAGAAACAATCCTTCAAGTCATTCAAAAATAAAAAATACTTTCATATCCCATTCGTTTAAAAGAATTGGTTATGAAAGTATTTTTGTTTATAAAGTTTTCATTAAATCTCTAATTAATATTGTGATGTTATGTTTTTTAGATTGTTCACTTAAGAAAAGTGCAATTTCTAATTGTTTCTTATCTGTATCATTTAGAATGCCCATCTCTAATCGTGATTGCACAATATTATAAACTAATTCGCTATATAACATATATCTATTCGATTTAATCGTAATATCTAATGCAGATTGAGCATAAGCTAAACATCTGTCATAAGCTTTTTCATTCGAGTAAATATTAGATAATGTATATAACAATTTGATTTGATAATTATCGTCTACATTATAGCGTTTAGCAATTTCTAAACCTTGTTCTAATGATGACTTTGCTTTTTCATTTTCATTCTGTCTATAGTAGTAAATTGCGCGCGTATTACAGATAGAAACTTGTAATTTCTCATACATATTATGATCCATTAAACGATAAGCTTCTTCTATTAATTGTAGAGATTGTTCAACATCATCATGCTTATAAAAAGTAATAATTGATCTTACCCACTTCGAAGCAGCAATTTCATCTGTTGAACTATTTGATAAATAATTGCCATCTATAATAGGTATTAGCGCATCATAATCACGCTCTTCTAACAATCTTTCTATTACTTTTAACTTCTGTTCTAATTGTGTATCTAACTCATCGCCAATATATAAATAGTCCATACTACAATTTAATCTTCTTGAAATGTTAAATAGTAGTTGAGATCCCGGTTGTAATTCATTCTTTTCTATTTTTGAAATTTGACTTTGAGTCGCAATACCTTGCGCTAAATTCTGTTGAGATAGCTTTAAATCTATTCTCCTTTGTTTGACACGTTCTCCTAATTTCATATATAACGCTCCCCGTATTCAGTTATCGAATTAACATGTTTGAATAACCCACGCTATGCATATCATCTGGTATCGGTGTTGCTGTGTATATTTGTCCCGTCAAATATACACGACCTCGATTCATAAGCATTTTACGATGTATCATATGTTTCGAATTCTGCATGTTAATGTCCTCCTCTTTATTTTAAGTCTCAATGTGTGAAAATACAATTATTTTATCCAGTTACGCCTACTGAATTCCAAGCATTGACTACTTGTTGTACTTCTGTTGAGTTTGCACCATATAAATCAGACGCTGCTTGTTTTAATGCAAATTTAGTATCTAAGAATGAAGAGTTTGAACTTAAGTATTGTGTTAAAGCTCTATAATAGATGTCTTCTGATTTTTCTTTTCCAATTTTAGTAATCGTTAAATAAGCTGCTTTATTTGGAATACCACTATTAATATGCACACCACCATAGTCACCTTGTTCAGTATTTGGCAAGTTCTGATAGTTATTCATATGTGCAGGTTGATTATATTGTTCTGGGTTTGAAAGACTTCTTAATCCATCACCTGGTTTACCTGGTGTGTATGCATCTTCTCCCATTAGCCAGTCTTCAGGGTCAACGAAGTAACCAAACACATCTGACATTGATTCATTTAAAGCACCTGGTTGATTCTCATATACAAGATTTGCACTATGTTCTGTCACAGCATGTGTTAATTCATGTGCAACAACATCATCTGCAGCTGATAATGATGTAAATGTTTTGCCATCACCATCTCCATACACCATATATTGGCCATTCCAAAAGGCATTATTATAATTTCTATCAAAATGAACAATAGAATTAATTTCTGCACCGTTTCCATCATAACTATCTCTATTGTGAGTGTTTAAATAGTAATCATAAGTTTTAGCAGCATTAAAATGCGCATCCACACCTGCAGCTTGATTTTTACTATTAAAGTTTGTATCCGTATCTGTCATAAGTGAAAAGCTAGACGTGCCATTCTTTGCATCATAAGTATGGATTGTTCCAGAATGTGTTTCATCTTGTAAACCATAACCATTGCTTATTTTTGTTAAATTGAGTGGCTTTTTAGTATCCCCATTAACACCTACTCCACTCCCAGCAATATGTTCAATTTTATTTTTCTTACTTACGACTTCACCAGTCTCAGCATCAATTTTAATTTCCCAACGTGCTGGTTTAGGATCTAAATAAATAATTTCAACATTATAGACTAATTTTTTCTTTTCAGCATTAATCACTAATTCATCTTTATTAACGACTTTTTGTCCTTTAATATTTTTCACTTCATTTTGACTCACGCCGATACTTTCAAAAGCTTTATTAACCGCTTGATCTTTAGATAAGCTTTGTTTATTTGTATATGTAACTTTTTCTGTATTGACGTCCCCATTGACGAGTTCTAATTCTTGATTATGATTGGTATGTATCTTGACTTCTTTATCTTCGACAACGTAGTTATCTACTTTAGGTTTTAAAGTATAATGCGTATATCCTAAGTTATCTTTAAATTCATTTGCTACTTCAAATTGTTTGTAACTTTTCTTAATATTTGGATTGCCTGGTAACTGACTCAAAATGTCTTGCGCTTCAGCTTTTGTGTTAATTTCTTGTTTAGGAATTGATTTTAATTCCTTTTGATCTAAAGGACTACTTTCTTTCGCACTTGCCACATTTGATAATCCTAAAGTCAAAGCCATAACTGAAGTAAAACCTACTGATAAAATTTTTTTCGATCGATACATTTAATCCACCCCTATATATTTTTAGAATAAGTACAATTTAATTATATATAAACTGAAGTATAAAGTCATTATAAAAAGTGTAATTTTATATTACATTTATATTACATATAGAATATCGACATATATTAATTTGGTTTGCTACATTTTGATTTCACGACATACTTACACTAATATATATATAAAGAAAGCTTTAAAGGAGGATGCTGATGTTTACAATTATTAAAAATGGTGATGTATATTCACCGAACTATAAGGGTCAGCAATCGATACTTATTCAAGGGCGATCTATTATTAAAATCGGAGATATAGATATTGAATTAATAAAGCAACTGGATCCAAACTTAAAGATCATCGATGCTACAGGATATACGGTTATGCCTGGGATTATAGACCCACATATTCATTTGCTCGGAGGTGGCGGAGAAGCGAGTTATGTAACACGAACACCAGAAGTCCAATTAACAAATTTAATATCAAATGGTATTACAAGCGTAGTTGGATTAATAGGTACAGATGGTATTTCTCGAACACTAACGAGTTTATATGCAAAGGCTCAAGCATTAGAAGCTGAAGGTGTCTCTACATATATGTACACAGGTAATTATCACTTACCCGTTACTACAATTACAAACTCCATCAAAGAAGATTTGTTTTTAATTGATAAAGTGATTGGTACTGGTGAGATAGCAATAAATGATTTCAGATCATCTATCCCAATAACTGAAGAACTCGCGAGAATTGTGGCTGATACAACAGTTGGTGGTATGCTAAGTGGAAAAGCTGGTGTAACACATTTTCATATAGGTACAGGTAAACATAAATTAAAACAAATTCATGACCTAGTCGATCATTATGATGTTAAACCAAACAAACTATATGTTACACATTTTGATAAAGGTATAGATTTATTAGAAGAAGGGATCTCATTAAGTCATAAAGGTGTGTATGTTGACTTAACAGCAAGTACAAATACAGTAGAATACGTCAATTATTACCGTTCTCATGGTGGAGATATTTCGAAATTAACCGTTTCTTCAGACGGACATGGTAGTTTACCTAAATTCGATGAACACAATCAACTTGTAGGTTATGATGTAGCAAAATGCAGTACGCTAACAGACCAATTATTTAATTTATTGGTACAAGACTCGAACTGGGAAGAAGTGATTGCTTTATTTACTTCAAATGTCGCAAACGTATTAACACTGCATCATAAAGGTCATATCGAAGAACACTATGATGCAGATATATTAATAATTGATCCGAAAAAGAAACAAATAAAAGATGTATTTGCAAAAGGACAACATATGTTTTCAGATTATAAAATGATTAGAAAAGGCATGTTTGAATAAGATACAAAACAAGCAGGGACAAAATTGTCCCTGCTTGTTTACAATTCCTACTTAAACACCATCTATAAATTCTACGGAATCAAGCTCTATTTGCTCGCCGTCTTCTTTACGTTTTTTAATATGGAATTCTCCCCATTTACATAAGTGCTCTAGTAATTCATTTAATGTACTGCCATATTCTGATATCTCGTATTCAACCTTTGGTGGTACTTGTTGATATACAATTCGATTAATAATGCCATCTTTTTCTAATTCTCTTAATTGTTGCGTTAACATTTTTTGTGTAATATGTGGAATAGCTTTTTTAAGTTCAGATGTTCGCATTGTCCCATGCTTTAAATGACACAGTATCACTGGCTTCCATTTACCGCCAATGACATCTATCGTTGCTTCTACACCAATATTATATTCCGTAACTTCCATCATGATTCCTCCCTAAGGCACTTTTTAGTACCTATATGACTTTAAAGTGCGTACTTCCTATTTACCTTATTACGTTTTAAAATATCACATATCTTATAAAAAAGGAAGGAATTTAAAAATTGAAAAACAAATTTTCAAATCAACTCGCACTTATTTCACTTGCTATCTCAGCTTTTGCTATTGGTTCTACTGAATTTATTAGTGTTGGGTTACTCCCATTAATTAAAGACGCCTTTGATGTGACGATCCCATTAGCAGGACTTACTGTATCTTTATATGCTATTGGTGTTACAGTTGGCGCACCTATTTTAACGCCTTTAACAAACAATATGAAAAGAAAGACTGTTTTGATACTCATTATGGTTGTGTTTATCATCGCTAATGTATTTGCAGGACTTGCAACATCATTTAGTTTATTACTAGCTATGAGAGTGCTTAGTGCTTTCTCACATGGTGTATTCATGTCTATTGCAACAACTATTGCAGCTGACTTAGTCCCTGCGCATAAACGTTCAAGTGCCATCGCCATGATGTTTACAGGTTTAACAGTTGCAACGATTACAGGTGTCCCATTTGGAACTTGGGTCGGTCAAAACTTCGGTTACGAAATGTCATTCTATACGATTGCTTTAATAGGACTCATTAGTTTAATCGCAAATATATCATTCGTTCCAAAAAATTTAACAGAATATGAGCAAGCACCTATTATTAAACAACTTGCTGTCTTTAAGAACAAACCACTTATGTCTATTTATTTAATTACAGCGCTTGGCTACGGTGGTACATTTGTTGTTTACACATATATGACTGAAATTTTAACGAATATTTTAGGTTATGAAACAAATAGTATTGTTATTATTTTGATTTTGTATGGTGTAATGGTTGCGATTGGTAATACATTAGGTGGAAAATTAACGAACCATGCCCCAACAAAATCATTAACGATTATTTTTCTATTACAAGCATTAACGTTATTACTAGTCGGATTTACGATACATTTTCATGTCGTTGGTCTTATCAGTATTTTATTAATGGGACTATTCGCATTTATGAACGTACCCGGCTTACAACTGATTGTCGTACTTTTTGCTGAACGTAATAGTAAAGAAACTGTCAATTTCGCTTCAAGTTTAAATATATCTGCATTTAACATAGGTATTACACTTGGATCTGTTATCGGCGGATTTATATTAAATCATTTAACATTATCAAGTACACCTTATTTCGCATTCATCATGGTGCTTGTAGCAAGTATCTTAATGTTTGTCGTCAACAAACATGAAACAACTGAACCTTTACAAACAACTTAGTAATAATAGAAAAGCGAGAAATGTATGAGATATCAACTGGTACCTCATGTGTTTCTCGCTTTTTAAATACTTCAAATTTCTTCATTTTTTAATATTTTTCGTGCATTCTCTTTCAATCGTGTGACAGTTTCAATACTTTTCGTACGTTCTAAAAATTCATAAGCTTCTTTAATATGAAAGTTTCTATTAGAAGTATTATGAGCATCGCTTCCGACAATATGAATCGCATTTTGTTCTAATAAATAATCAGCTACTCTTTTAGCATCTTCACCATATTTATGAACTAAAGAGCCTGCTGTAACTTGGCATAATGCCCCTCTATCAATTAAATCAAATAAAATTTGTGGATCATCTTGAATAGGAATAATACGTTCTGGATGAGCTAATATTGGACGGTATCCAGCGTTAAATAACTTTTCAAATGTTTGTTCAGCAAATTCTGGTATTGAGAAAAATGGAAACTCAATTAACACATATCTTGAACCTTCAGTAATAGGTAACAATTCACCAGATTCTAATCCTTCAAGTTCTTCGCCAAACATATGAATTTCTTGGCTTGGATAAACTTTAATATCAATATGATGATCATTTAATATAGATTGTACTTCTTCAGTTCTACTTTTAACGATATCTGCAGTATTTCTAAATCGATGTTTTATATAGTGAGGTGTTGCAACTATATCTGTTATACCTATTTTCTCAGCTTCTCTTGCAAGTTCTAGCATACTTTCCTCATCTAATGGACCATCATCTAATCCATATAATAAATGATTATGAATATCTATCATGTGCACCTCTCCTTTTATCACGTAACTATAATCATACAACTTTATTCCCTTATTACTTATATTGTAACAAATAACCGTTTGTAACCAGTATTAAAATGACTGATTTTTGTAAATAAGCAGAAAAGTTGTTTTTAAGACTATTTTATATGAACATAAAAATATCGACATATAAGGAGTGGGAAAAACATGGAATTAGCAAAAGCATTAGAAAGAAGACGCTCTGTTAAATCTTATGAGCCATACGATTTAGATAGAGAAACAATTTATAATTTATTAGATCAAGCTGCATTATCACCTTCAGCTTGGAACTTACAACAATGGAAAGTAATCGTTGTTGATACAGATGAAGCAAAAGAAAAATTATATAACGCGGCTAATAAACAAATTAAAATAAAAGAATCTAGCGCGACATTTATTATTTTAGGTGACTTAAATGCACATGAAACAATTGGTGATATCGCAGATGATTGGATAGACCATAAACATATACCAGCTGATAAGAAATCAGGATTAATACAAAGTGTCCACCAATTCTTTGAAAGTGATTCAAACAGAAGAGACGAAGCAATACGTGGTGCTTCATTATTTGCGATGAGTTTAATGTTAGTCAGTGAAGACGCAGGACTTGCAACTTGCCCAATGATAGGCTTTGACAAACAAGCAGTTATTGATGCATTTAATATTGAAGATAACTTAGTACCAGCAATGCTTATCTCAATTGGTAAAGGTGAAATGAATAATGATAGAGCTTCACGCATACCAGCATCAGCATTTGCGAAATTCGAATAACGAATGTTCTAAATTTGTAAAAAACTCACCTCATTCATGCATGAAAAAGCATTATAATGAAAGTAACAAAGTGAGGTGTTTAAGATGAACAAACGTTATCAAAAGGTTCTAGTACTTTACTTAATTTCAACGTTCGTGCCATATGCATTATTCAGTAGAAAAAATGATAGCACATTAACTAAAACTTGGTTACCAAGTTCATTAGTAGGATACGGTATCTTTGCATATGGACTCAAAGTTTTAACAAAAATGAAAAAAGCAGCTTAAACATAAGCTGCTTTCCGATTATGAGCAACCTGAACTTATGTAAGTTCAGGTTGTTTTTTTGTTGTGGGAGGGGTGGTGGTGCGAAAGATGTGAGTTTATTCTGCCTTTAACTCACATGTTCATCGATCTCGTGAGTTTACTACCTCTTTAACTCACGTCTTTTACAATCTCGTGTGTTTATTCTGCCTTTAACTCACATCTTTTACAATCTCGTGTGTTTATTCTACCTTTAACTCACATCTTTTGCTATCTCGTGTGTTTATTCTGCCTTTAACTCACATCTTTTGCAATCTCGTGAGGTTACTTCACCTTTAACTCACATCTTTTGCTATCTCGTGTGTTTATTCTGCCTTTAACTCACATCTTTTGCTATCTTGTGAGTTTATTCTGCCTTTATCTCACGTCTTTCCTAATTTCATGACTCTAACCTACACCACTACTTCTCACTTTTTACCAATTCTGCATATTCTGTATCCGTTATGGCATAAATGACATCGTCTACTATTTTTTCTTTATGAATTCTGTTTTTAGGCATAACACCTATTTTCTTCATGCCGAGTCTTTTCATTACTTCTCCTGATTTAGGATTAATTGTACTGTGCATTGCTTTTACTTGATTAAGTCCTAATGTTTCAAATGATAGTGATAGCAATGCTAATCCCGCTTCTGTCATATAGCCATTACCTGTATATTTTAAGTTAAGGGCATAACCGAGTTCTCCGCGTTTATGTTCTTGCTCAACTCTTAAATCGATTGTACCTATTAATTTATCTTCGGATTTTAATTCGATACCATACTTTCCTAATGGTGCATTCATATAATAACCGGCAATTGTACTTTTAGTGTCTTCTTTAGATAAGTGTGTTGGAAATACATGTGTTGTATTTTCAACATCAGATGCATATTCGAATAATGATTCAACATCATTTAAATTAATAGGTCTTAAAATAAGTCTTTCTGTTTCTAATATTTGATTTTCTGCTAATTCTACTAATACATCCATACTTAACACCTACTTATGATTGATATTCGTTCAACGCTAATGCTAGACAACCGATTATACCTTGGTCATCATTTAAACTTGGTGTAACAATATATTCTTCTACTGGTGGCACTGCAATATAGTTGTTATTCAATCGTTCAAATTGCTCATGCACTTTTATTAATAAATGTGATTGATGCATCACACCACCGCCAAAAATGATTTTTTCAGGCGACAACATTAACGCTGTATTAAGTGCTGCTTGTGCAATATAATAAGCAACGATGTCCCAATCTTTATCATTTTCATGAATTTCTTTGGCAGAAATACCTGCCCTTTTTTCGATTGCTGGTCCTGACGCTAAACCTTCTAAACAATTACCGTGATATGGACAATTACCTTCAAAGTCTTGGTCATCTTTATGAATTTTAACAGACATATGTCCCATTTCAGGATGACTTAAGCCTTGTACAATTTTCCCTTTAACGATTGCACCGCCACCAATACCAGTACCGACAGTATAGTAAACAGCTGAGTCGATATTTTTTGCGATGCCTTTTTGATACTCTCCATATAAAGAGGCATTTACATCTGTCGTAAATGCTACAGATACATCGAAATGCTCTTGAACTGCACCTATAAAATCAAAATTCTGCCACGCAATTTTTGGTGTCGAAGTGATATATCCATATGTATCAGAATCTTTATTGATATCTATCGGTCCAAATGATCCTATACCTATACTACTAATTTGATATTGTTTTAAAAATTCTATAACTTTAGGTAATGTTTCTGATGGCTCAGTTGTTGGTATAGAGATGCGTTCTATTACATTTAAATCTTCATCACCAACTGCACATACAAATTTCGTTCCACCCGCTTCAATCGCTCCTAGAAGTTTCACTTATATCACACTCTTTCCCATTTTATTTATTTTTCATAAGTCATAATCTGAATCATAACGCATACGTTCATTAGAACCATCTCTTCTTCTTGAAGACGATTAACATGATAATTGCTATAACGGCCATAATTATAAGGACAATGTAGTAACCTGTATGCCATTCGAGTTCTGGCATATTTGTAAAGTTCATTCCGTAAATACCTGCAATTAAAGTTAATGGCATAAACACAACAGAATAAATGGTTAATATTTTCATTATATTGTTCATCTTGAATGAGTTCAAAGAAATATAATTATCTCGTATATCACTCGTCATTTCTCGTGATGAATCTACCATTTCCATTTGTTTCATAAGGTGGTCATTAATATGCGTAATATATAGAAATTGTTGTTCATTCAGGTGTAAAACTTTACCCTCACGCATTCTATATACTAAATCCTTCATTGGCTGAACAGTTCTTTTAATAATCAGTAACTCTTGTCTTAAATCAAATGTGTCATCGATTAACGTCTTTGTTGTAATATCTAAATTATGACGATCTTCGAAATTAAACACCTTGTCTTCAATGTCGTAAATAAACGGAAAATAGTTATCTACTATATCATCTAGAATATGTAATAGTATATCTTTAGGTTCATTTATTTCGATTGTTTCATTAAATAACTTTCTTTTGATTGTATCGATTTCTTCATAGCGTTCTCTATGAAATGTCACAATAAAATCATCGCCTATAAAGATATCCACTTCTTCAGATTCTAAAGTCTTTAAATCTAATGCATGGAATACAATAAATTGATAATCATCATATTGTTTAAACTTCGGTCTTTGTTGAACTTGCGTTGCGTCTTCTACTGATAAAGGATGAAAATCAAAATAATCAACTAATATTTCGGATTCTTCTTTAGTTGGTTCATTTAAATCAACCCATATCCATTTTTTCTCTTCTGAAATATCTTTAGGTGAATTCGTTTCTTTTAGTTCGTCATTTAAATTGACATAATAAGTTTTAATCATCTTTTTCACACCATTTTTCGCTTTACTTTATTTCATATTATACAACTAAAAAAGCAGTGAGCAAATATACTCACCACTAAAAATAAATTTATGAAAATACTACTGTCTTATTACCATTTACGATAACTTTGTGTTCACAATGCCATTGCACCGCTCTCGCTAATACTTGAGATTCAACATGTCTACCTGTATGTTTCATATCTTGAGCAGTATATCTATGGTTAACTCTTACAACATCCTGCTCAATAATTGGTCCTGCATCTAAATCTTCAGTCACATAATGACTTGTTGCCCCTATTAACTTAACACCTCTTGTATAGGCTTGCTTATATGGGTTCGCACCAATAAATGATGGTAAGAACGAATGGTGAATGTTAATAATTTTCAAGTGATGTCTTTCCACAAATGTTGGTGACAATATTTGCATGTATTTCGCAAGTACAAGTAAATCAACATTGTAGCTTTCACAAATACTTGTAATTTCATCTTCACTTTCACGCTTTGTTTCTTTAGTTACGCTGACATGATGAAAAGGAATGCCCATATCCTCAACAAATTTGCGATTATTCTCGTGATTACTGATGACACAACTAATTTCAATCGGAAATTCTTGTCTATTCGCACGTAACATAATTTCACTTAACGCATGGTCTTCTTTAGACACAAGTAATGCTGTTTTCACTTTTTCTTCAGCATCAAAAATTTGAAAATTAATCTTTCTATTTGTTAGTTCATTCTCTAAAAGCGATTTAACTTCATCGTTTTTATCAAATTCTATACGTAAATATAAATGGTTTTCTTCTTCTTGAATGTCTGTATAGTGATCTAAATGAAATATATTTGAATTTGTATCTTTTATAATAGTTGATATTAATGACGTAATGCCAATTTCATCTTTACAATCAGCCAATAATATATAATGCTTACTCATGTGCCTCATCCTTTGATTAATTTTGGAAATATTCTTACAATATCAACTATTATAAAATTTAATTTAAAAGAAAACAATAAATTACATCATCAGTTTCAGATGTAAACGTATTCATGTATTATTTTTCCCAATACATAAATTGGTCTAGTTGTAATGATGCTAACGTTTCACGAATTAATCTTTTGCGGTCGTAGTAATTAAGTCCATGTGATTTGAGTTTTGTAATCTTTCCTTCTTTAACATATTCACCTTTATACAAATTTTTATCCTTCGATACTTTAATCGTCGACTTAGCGCCTTCTTTAGGAGATATAAATAATGGATCAAATATTTTATAAACTAAGTTCCCAAATGTTTGATTATATTTTGTTTTTCCTAAATTAGTTGAAACAGCACCTGGATGTACTGCCGTAACATGTAAGCCATCTTTTGAAAATTTTTCATGTAATTCTTGCATAAAATATAAAGTCGCAAGCTTAGATCTTCCATAAGACTTAATCGGATTATACCTTAAAGGATATTTAAAGTTTCGTCTTCCAAGATGTGCAAATAAATATGCGCCAGATGATACGATAATAATTTGTTTGTCATGACTATTCATAATTGAACTAAATAATATATGCGTTAGCATAAAGTGTCCTAAATAGTTCGTACCAAACATTAATTCGTAACCATCTACTGTTTTTTGTCTTGTTAATGACATAACGCCCGCATTATTGATAAGACAGTCGACATAAGGATATCGTTCTAAAACAAGTGTCGCAGCTTTCATAACATTTGCTAAATCTGATAAATTAAATTTAATCACGTCTACTTTTATATGTTGATGTTCCGCTTCTAAAAGCTTTTTTAAGTCATTGCCTTTATCAACATTTCTACATAATAAAATAATAATGTCATAATCGTGTGCTAATTCAATAACGGTTGATTTTCCTATTCCTGAAGTTGGTCCAGTGATTGCTAGAATTCTATTCGACATTGTTTATCTCCTTATTTTTATTGCTTTTTCACATAATTTTGATGTACATAAATCAGTTCTTTAGCCATTTCTTTAATAACTTCAGTAGAAATAAGTTGATCTTCAGCATGGGACAATAACAAATTTAAAGGAATCGGTTCACCTGAAGCTTCTGCTTGTATAAGATCCTTATGCACTTTATGTCCTTCAACTAAAAATTGATTACCTTCAGAAACTAAGTTCTCAGATGTTTCAAAATTGCCTTCTTTTGCTTCTTGAATTGCTTGCATATAATTGCTTTTTGCCATTCCTACATTTGTAATAATTTGAAAAGCAATTTGTTCATATTTTTCCATATTCTCACCTTATTCCATTAAGCTTTCGGCATGTTTCAATACACCTTCTCCATCCATCATGCCATATTGTTGCATATCAATAACGTCTACTGGTACTTTACCATTAGCTACTTTTTCTACTTGTGCTTTTTGAAATCTTACTTGTGGTCCTAGTAGAATAACATCTACTTCATCAACTTTTGTTTCTGCTTCTGATAACGCTAACGCCTCAACTTCGTAATCTTTACCTTCTTTATTTGCAGTATCTTGCATTTTTTTTACTAACATACTTGTAGACATACCCGCTGAGCAAACTAATAATATTTTTTTCATGTTAATCTTTCTCCTTTATATTAAATTTAAAATGTGCCCAAGGTTTTAAATAGTTGAGCAGTGGTAAATCATGTGGCTCAATTCTGCCAATCACATTGACTTTCCCAGTATTGAGCATTGGCTTTAATGCAATTTGTAATTCACCTTTATATTGACCATATTCTTCATTGTCTATTAATATGTCACCACGTTTAATGGCAACTGTATGATGTGCTGGAAATGATTCATTTTTATATTTCACACGACTTTGTGTTGAACGAATCATATACTCACTGACATCACCTCTATAAAAATGTGGCTCTTCGATTGCAATTTTCTTCTCTAAATCAGAAATTTCATCAAATAATTTTACATCAAATGTAATAGGTTCATTTATCAAACGACTCAAAATCTCTAATTCCGCTTCCGAAGGGTAACAATTGCTGATGATGACATCATCTATCAATCCAGTTGCCCATAAATGCTGTGCTTGGGTCGTTACTGGTAAACCTCTATGTTCTTCTAAAGTTGGCAAACCTTCTGTAACTGGCCACGGACCAAAGTCAGCTACTTTACTTGAAACAAAAGCTGCAGTTCTTAACCCATATTTTTTGAATTTTTTACTACCTTCTAAAAAGAATGCTTCTGATATCCCTGCATATCGATGCGGATAAAAATTATGACATCCAACTAAACAAGCGCGATTCGGCTCAAAATCCATCACATTATCAATATAATGATTCATCACACTCATATTCAGTTCAATCTTAATGCCATAAGGATTATAGGTCATGTCACTTGTTTCTTTTGCGCCTACACCTTCATCAAGTCTAATACCGTCTACACCTAACTCATTGAAAAAAGATAAATCATTTGGTTCAATTCCTAGTACTTTAAATGTGCGAGGTGCCACATCTATAAAAATTTCAAAGTTTAAATTTTTAGCATAACGAATTGTTTTTTCAATTATAGGTAACAATGTCGCTTTATTTTCATCAGTAAGTTGCAATAAATTTGTAAATATTCTCGTAAAACCGTACTGATGAGCTTTTTCGATATATTGAATATCTTCAACTTCATTTGATTTTCCTGGATATAAAGAAATTCCTAACCGTTTCATCAAACTTCACTTCCATTCGCAATATATTTCTTTTTTTATAATTTTGAATAATTTATCTATTTAGTTTATACTATAACAAAATTGAAGCGCTTACAAACGAAGGGGGATTTCTATGAATAACTTTGCTACATGGATAGAAGGCAAACTTTCAGGTCCAATGACAAAGCTTTCTAACCAGCGTCATTTACTCGCCATTCGTGACGGGGTCATTTCAGCACTTCCATTTATTATATTCGGCTCATTTTTCCTAATATTTGCGACACCACCGTTACCTGAATCTTGGGCAATTACTCAGTGGGCAACAGAACATGCTGAGCAAATTTTAATTCCATATAGAATGACGATGTTTATCATGAGTTTGTATATTGTGTTTGGTATAGGTTACAATCTCGCCAAATCCTATAACTTAGATCCATTGTCAGCAGCACAACTTTCCACTGCTGCATTCTTATTAACAATCGCACCAACTATGGATAAAAAATTAGGTTTCGTATTACCAATGACCAATTTAGGTGGTCACGGACTATTTGTTGCAATGTTTGTTGCGATATTCTCAGTAGAAATATATCGATTATGTAAAAATAAAAATATTACGATCAAGATGCCACCTCAAGTACCGCCATCAGTAAGTCGCTCATTTGAATCTTTAATCCCAGTAGTTTTTGTACTCGGTGCAATGAGTATCATTACAGTAGTGTTCCAACTTGATTTACATACACTCGTTGATAAAATCGTAGGTCCACTCGTCTTTGCAGGAGATACATTACCTGGTGTACTAGTACCAGTATTCTTAACAACTTTCTTCTGGGCATTTGGTATTCATGGTATGTCGATTGTCGGGACAATCGAACGTCCTTTATGGGAAGTTTATTTAGCTAAAAATGCCGAAGCACATGCTGCTGGAGAACCATTACCACATATAGCACCAGAAACATTTTTCCAATGGTTTGTTTGGATAGGCGGCGCAGGTGCTACATTAGGACTTGTCATTTGTATATTATTATTTGCAAAATCTCAGTTCTTGAAGAAATTCGGTAAAGCCGTATCAATACCATCATTATTTAATATTAATGAACCAGTAATATTTGGATTGCCAATCGTATTAAACCCAATCATGGTTATTCCATTTATTATCATTCCGTTAGTATTAACCGTTATAACCTACTTAGCAACATTGTTAGGACTCGTAAATGCCACAAGTGTAATGGCACCATGGACATTACCAGCTCCAATAGGTGCATACTTAGCAACAGGTGGCGATTGGCGAGCAATCGTACTCGTACTATTTAATATCGCCGTATCAGTCATAATATATTTCCCATTCTTCAAAATGTACGACCGTAAAATGGTCTTAGAAGAAAGCGGCGAATCAAAAGAAGAAATCGAACAAGATATGAAAGAAGGCAAATAGTAGGAAAGAGGAACCCTCAGGGACACTTCAAACTGTGTTCCTGAGGGTTTTTTGGGGTTCTGGTCACTCGTGAGTTTATTCCTCCTTTAACTCACATGTTTTGCGTTCTCGTGAGTTTAATACCTCTTTAACTCACATGTTTTACGATCTCGTGAGTTTATTCCTCCTTTAACTCACATGTTTTGCAATCTCGTGAGTTTATTCCACCTTTAACTCACATGTTTCTCAATCTTGTGTGTTTACTACCCCTTTAACTCACATGTTCAGCAATCTCGTGGGTTTACACCTCCTTTAACTCACATCTTCCGCATCATACACAATAAACCTCCACTCCCCATACTCCTCATTCCAAATAAAAAACCTGATACAGCTATTGAACTGTACCAGGCCATCCCTACTATATTAAATAATAATATCAATCAAGAACCATATGATCATGACTACCATAATCAATGCTTTTGCTATTGAGCTTGTTAAGAATCCAAGTAATGATCCTACACTTGCATTTGTTGCAGCTGCGATATCACCTTTTTGAATAATTTCTGTTACAAATACTAATACAAATGGAACGATTATGATTCCAAATGGAGGAAATACGAAACAACCGATGATGACACCGACTGCTGCCATTGTCTCTCCTAATTTAGAACCTCCAAATTTCTTAACGAAATAACTATTCATAATAATATCTGACAAGATCATAAATATTGTAAATACAATCATTACTACCCAAAATATCCAAGACAATTTGCTTGAATCAATTGCAAAGTGATAAATGAAGTACCCTATCCATATAAATAATACGGATGGAATAATAGGTTTCACTAATCCTATAAATGCAATTACAAACATTAAAATAATTAATATCCAACTTATTGCTGTCATTTTTATATCTCCTAACTTACTTTAGTTTCGTTATGTGTCGTATGTTCTACTGTGAATATAAGTAATACAAATGCTACTGCTATTGATAAACTTGAAACAAAGAATACATTGCCTAGTCCAACTATATCACTCATAATACCACCTAATAAATTTCCACCTAACTGCCCGATGACCATTGCATTGGCAAACAATGTCGATGCGTATCCAGGAAATTCTGGTAAAATATCTTGAAAATAACTAATACCTAAGCCTAGTAAAATAGCTAAGAAGAATGCTAACGCTAGTTGTCCTATTAACATTGCTACGAAACTATCAAACACCCCGATGCTAAAGTAGTAACCGAATCCAAAAATAGATCCAACCATTAATAATGTTTTTGTTTTGAACTTACTTGCAATAATACCAAGTATAATCATAAACGGAACTTCTAATCCCGCACATAAACTTGCTAAATATCCGACATGTGATTCATTATCTTTAAGATATTCTGTTACATATAACGGCATATTCAACGTATACATCCACTGACCAACATGTAACAAAATGAATGCTAAGAATGGTATTAATAATGTCGGTTCTTTCATTAAGTTTGGTGCTTTCTTTTCTGTAAAATTACCGATAGCATTTTTAATAACTTTTTTCGGTTCTTTATAAAATATAATTAATAATACTAAAACTGTTAAAAATAGTGCCACCGTTCCACCAAACAATCCATCATATCCAAAGGTACTTAACAATACTGTACCAATTAAAGGACCAAATAAAAATCCTAATGAAAATGTAGAACGTAGAACTGTATTAGCAAATATACTTCTATCTTTATAAGCTGATTCATTAATTGATTCACGTGCTGAGGCATACATTTGAGGCATTGCTGGTGCAGCTAAACCTTGGAACATTGCGTAAAGTGCAATAAACACCCATATTGTATGTATGTAGAAATAAATGGAGAAACATAATGCACCCATAATAAGAGCGGTAATGATAAGATATTTACGATTAATTTTGCCACTATCTGAAAATCTAGCAACAATAGAGTTCACTGTAAATGAAGCTCCTGCTGCAAGCGCCATTAACAACCCATACTGTCCTTTCGTCATGCCTAAATGTTGCGTCGCATACAACACTAGAAATGGAACAGTAATCGCAACTGCCATACCAAGTAAACCCATATTTGCAGTAAAGAGTTTATAATTTTTTATTTGAAATAATTTCAAAAACATGAATTCACAACTTCCTATATTTTATTATATGCTTGTACTTTAAAGCTTATCCTCTGCTACGTCAATGCTTTATTGCTATAATTCACATTAACCGGTAAAATCATTATTAAATATTGAAAAAAGGAGTCATTCTAGTGAATTACAAAGTAGATTATATATCAGTCGGAAAAATTGCTAACATCACATTTAGCGATCAAAAATCTAAAAAAACTGCCATTTTCAAAGAACCTTTTAAAGATAAAATGTACTTATCACATACAGGCTTTGTTGAAGACGAACAGCAATACAAAGGACACGGTGGACCTGAAAAAGCACTCTGTTTTTACAGCAAAGATAACTACGCATATTGGGATGACATTATTGATTTGTTACCAAAATATGCAATTTTCGGCGAGAATATAACCGTTTCAGGTTTAACAGAAGAAGATTTAAACATTGGTGACACTTACGAACTTGGTGAAGCGATCATCCAAGTTTCATGTCCAAGACAACCTTGCGCTACAATCGCACAACGATATGGCATTAAAGATTTAGTTAAACGCATGGCTGATAGTTATAGAACAGGCTGTTACTTCAGAGTATTAAAAGAAGGATACGTTTCACAGAATGACAATATGAGACTAATTGAGCAAACTGAGCCTAAACTATCGATTTATGAATTGAATGAAACACGATTTAATGATAGTAAAAATCTACAACGTATCGACAATATTTTAAATCACGAAGCGATTAATGATGAAACCCGCGAAATATTTACTAAGTTAAGAAAGCGTCTGTCATAGAAATCAATATAACAAAAGCAGAAAAGAAATCCGTAAAGATTTCTTTTCTGCTTATTTTTTCCCGATTTCAAGTTGATTGATATAGTTCTTTAAGACTTCTATGAATGATTTCACTTGTGGTAATTGTAATACGTTATGTTCATAACATATATATGTAGATCTTGTCAGTGGTTTACGCATGACGTTTAATTTCTTGATTTCAAATTTATCTGTATCGATATCACCTATAACGAGTTCGGGTAAGACTGTTACTCCTACACCATTTAATAGTAATGCTTTACATGTAGCAATTTGATCAACTTTGATCAGTGCATGATATTCTTGTTGTAAATAATCTGTATACCACTCTTCTATTTGTTTTAAGTAGATAGGTTCTGCTTGAAACTCTATCATTGGTAAAAGGTGTAGATCTTGTTTTCTATTTTTAGGATATATAAAGTAATGCTGCTCATTAAGTAGGAGATCATTTTGAACATTCATGACTTCATTTCCTCTTACGACCATGATGTGAAAGTCATTCTGATATTGTTTAATGTGTTCACTTGAGCCAATTTGTAATTGTATATCCACATTAGGATATAAGTGCGTGTATTCTCCTAATACTTGTGGGAGAATGGTCTGTCCAATTAATGAAGATACCCCTATTGAAATGCTACCATTTACTTCGCCTATTTTAGAACTGATTTTATCTAATAATAAACGTTCTTCTTTTAACATTTTTCGAGCGTGCTCAATGACTAGTGAACCTTCATTTGTTGTAATAAGTTGCTTCTTTGTTCTTATAAAAATATCTATACCGAAAAAGTTTTCAATTGTTTTTAACCTTTGACTTACTGCCGGCTGAGATATATATAGAATGTCTGCTGCCTTCCTTAATGTCTTTACGTCTTCTAATGTTACCAGTAACTTATAATCGTCTACTTTCAATTGACACACACTCCTTACTTTCATTATATTATAACACGATTTGCCTACACGACCACGCCTACAACTTTAGACCGAAATATAAATTTTTTTATTTCATAAATTGAAAGTCGATTCATAATTCGTTATAGTTGACCATGTACATTAAATAGGAAGGATCATATCATGCTTATTATAGAAATTATTAAATATGTTTTTCTTGGGTTACTTCAAGGTATAACTGAACCAATTCCGGTTTCTTCAAGTGGACACCTTGTGATGGCACAAGAATTTTTAGGATTACATACGGACGGTTTAACATTTGAAATTGTTGTGAATACCGCTTCATTAATTGCCGTGCTTATCTTATTTAGAAAAGATATTATCACGCTTATTGTTGATACACTTAAATATATTAAAGGTGACCGTACCGAATCTATTAAGAAAAATTTCCAACTTGCTATGTACTTAGTCATTGCAACGATTCCTGCAGGTGTTCTAGGTATTATCTTTAAAGATATTATTGGAGATACTAAAAGTGTGATTATGGTAGGTATCATGCTTATCGTAACTGGTATCGCATTGTGGTTTATTAAGAATAAACGTGGACAAAAGCTTGAAAAAGATTTGTCACTTAAAGATGCTATTATCGTAGGTCTATTTCAAGCAGTTGCCTTAATACCTGGACTAAGTCGAAGTGGTGCAACGATTGTTGGTGCATTAGGTGTAGGTATGAACCAAAAAACAGCATTTAAATTCTCATTCTTACTATATATCCCGGTAAGTTTAGGTACAGCTTTACTTGGTATTAAAGATATTGTTGAAACACCACCCGATACATCATTGATGATTTCATATGTATTTGCATTTATTGCATCTCTTGTAGCAAGTTATTTCTCTCTAAAATGGTTACAAGGCATTATGGAACGTGGTCAATTAGGTATCTTTAGTAAATATTGTTTCATCGTAGGACCATTAGCAATTATACTAGCGCTAATCTTCTTATAATAAAAAAACGAGGAATTCCAACTTTAAAGGGGTTCCTCGTTTTTATATAGAAATATGCCATAACATTGTGGTTAAATCACTTCGCATTCATAATTTCGTGAAAACAATATCTGATTTTCTTTTCAATTCCTTTGAAATCCGTCTCTAATTTAAACATAATTTCATGAGCTGTAACATATGCCTTATGGAATTGGGCTTTGGATATTTTCTTCTCTTTAAGCATTCTTTCTAAATCATCTTCATCAACAAGTTCATATTCACCCGACTTCGGTATCACTAAAACATCAAGACATAAATCTAATGTTCTAGCATTTCCAAGTTGTGTGATATTCCTCAAATTCACATCAAAATAGTATTGTACTGGTTTATTTTGTTTATCGTACATTACAGTAATACTATATGGCTTTTTTTCAGGTAAGATTTGCATCCACTTATATCCATTATCCGCAACTGTAATTTCCCTGCCGACCACATTTACTTGTAAGGGCTCTTTTACTTGTACCATTGTTACTAATCCTACAAGCCCTTGAAAATGATTGGTGTCCAATACAACTTCTTTATATTCGCGATTAAGGAGACGTCGCCAATGACGTTTGTCAATATACTTAACTTTCATAAGTTACCAACTCCTTTTTTACATTATATAAAAAACCATGTCTAATTCAAAGCATTCAATATAGAATTTCATAAATTAAATTACTATTCTAAAAAAACACTACAAGAAACAGTGCTGTTTCTTGTAGTGTTTAAACAATTAAACATTAATATATAATTTAAAAATACAAAATGAATTTATATTTTTATATCTAGGAGTCGTTACTATTCTTTTGATAAATAATGAGATTTACCTTTTAAGAATAAACTTAAAATTAAAGCAATCACACTGAATAAAGTTGCAATCCAGAATGCATCGTTAATACCTTGAACTGTAGCCAGTTTGTTGAAGAATGTAAATAGTGCAGTTGTACCTGCTTCTTCTCCGCCAACAGATTCTGATAAAGCTTTAATTTGTTCTTGTATCATAGGATTTGTTGAATCCATATTATCTGACATATTTGCCAAATGTGTTGTCGTATTTTGAGTCATAACTGTAACAAGAATGGCTGTACCGATTGACCCTGCTAATTGTCTTACAGTATTACTAATTGCATTACCATGCGGAATTAATCGTTGTGGTAATGAATTCATTCCTGCTGTCATAATTGGCATCATGATGAAACTCATACCAAATGAACGGACAATATAAATAACAAGTATTGTTGTATATGGTGTATCCATATTTAACTGTGTCAATTCCCAAGTAGCAAATGTCATAATTGTTAAACCAATTAAAGCGAGTGGTTTAATACCAAATGAATCTAACATTTTACCAGCTATAGGACCCATGAAGCCCATTATAAGTGAACCTGGTAATAGTAATAACCCTGAATCTAGTGGTGTGAAACCACGTAAGTTCTGTAGGTAGATTGGTAATAAAATCATACCACCGAATAAACTCATTGTTACGATAACGTTAATGATTGTAGTCAATGTAAAGCCTGAATATTTTAATGCTGACATATCAAGCATTGGATTTTTCATTCTGACTTCACGAATAACAAATAATGCTGTAAAGATTACACCGATAATCAATGATAATGAAACTGTTAAAGAAGTCCATCCATCGTTACCCGCTTCACTAAATCCATAAAGCAATAATCCAAATCCTAAAGTACTAAAGATAATACCTTGAACGTCTGGTTTTGGATTAGATGTTTTTTGATAGATTCTAAACCAGAAGAAACTAATAAATATTGCCACTAAACCAATCGCAAACATACCATAGAACATGATGTTCCAATGATAATTTTGGACAATCCAACCTGATAATGTTGGTCCAATTGCTGGCGCTAGAATAAACGCAATACCTAAAGTACCCATTGCCGCACCACGTTTTTCTGGTGGGAATATTGTCATAAATACATTTGAACCTAATGGCATTAACACACCTGCACCAACTGCTTGGATAACACGGCCTGTCATCATCATTGGGAAGTTAAATGATAGCGCACATATAATTGATCCAATCGTAAACAGCGTCATTGCTATAAGAAATAGTCTTCTGTATGAATATTTACTTATTAGAAATGCACTGATTGGTATTAAAATACCATTCACTAACATAAATCCTGTCATTAACCACTGTCCTGTAGACGCTGAAATACTAAACTCATTGTTAATAACCGGTAAAGCAACATTTAATAATGTTTGGTTTAAAATAGCTATAAACATACCAAACATCATCGCAACTAAAATTTTGTTTCTTGAAATACCTTTGCCATATACGAAATTGACATGATGTTTTTTAATTTGTTCATTAATTGGTTCGTCTTCGTTTAATTCCATACCACGATCAGATAATTCAGTATGCTCATGTGATTCATCTGAATCTTTATCCTGATCTTCAGAAGACATATTGTTAGAAGTCGTTTCATTCATCTCTGAGTCAGATGACTTACGTTCAGTTTCCATTTTCTCAATATTTGAACGTACTGGTTGATGATCAACATCATCATCTTTTGATTTCAATTGTGTTTCTTTATTCTCTGTTGTTTCATCAGTTACTTGCTTAGAAACTGATTTACTTTTTTTGCGTTTTAAAACAAATGCATTAATTCCAATCCATAATAGGATTGCTACAATTATATAAGCCACCGTAAAGGTTGATGTCATAATACACCCTCCTTAATTCTTGTGGATTCGAACTTCAACATTCATTCCTGGAACAACATTTGTTGATGGCTTAGAATCAAATGTGATTTTCACTGGAACAACTTGTGTCACCTTTGTATAGTTTCCATTACTATTTGATGAAGGCATCAATGAGAAACTTGATGCAGTTGCTAATCCAACTTGAGACACTTTACCTTTAACACTAGCTTCTTGTCCGTCGATATACACGTCAACAGCTTGTCCTTTTTCAACATCTTCTACATCTGTATCGTCAATGTTTGCTGTTACATATAAATCATCAAAGTTATATGCATATGCAATTGGTGATCCAGCTTGAACTAAACTGTTTTCTGTTGCAGAAGTTTTTACGATTGTACTTTTAGATGGTGCTTTAATGTCCATTTCTTGAGACTGTCCATCTTCACCTTTACCAGCTACTTCTCCGATTTTGTCGCCTTTGTCATAAGTTTTACCTTCTTTAGCGTCGAAGCTTGTTAAGTTACCTGATACTGGGCTAGCAATTTTGATTTGCTCACCGTCAACTTTTGCATTTTCTGTTTTTACATAATCTGTTGCTTCACTATAATAATGGAATCCTACTAAACCGATAGCCACTAAAATTATTATAGTGATAACATTTACAAGCACTATTTTTTTCATTACTTTATTTCCTCCAAATTTCAATGATTTATTCATTATAAGGCTCTGGAATGATGATTTAAACCAACAAATTAAATAAGTTTGTCGGATTAAGATGGCGGAAAAATCAGATAATTATTCATAATATCTACATATTTAAATGGTATATGAATGTATCTTTGAACGGCTTTTTGTTAAAATATTATGTATGTATTTATTCGAGGTGACCTATGAAAAAACATGCGAGACAACTAATCATAAGTAATATGGTTTACTTATTAGAACATTATCATTTTGATGAAATCACAATAAAAATGTTATGTGCAGAATGTGGCATCAATCGTTCAACATTTTATGCACATTTTAAAGATAAATATGAAACGTATGAAGAAATCAAACAGTTTCATATGACGAACTATGAAACATTAATGGATAATATAGAACAATCTATTCTTGAAAACCCTGATAAAAGAAGAAAGTATGTTAAACAGTACTTTACGAATGTCTTTTATTACATAGCAAGACATCAGAGATTTTTCACAAGCGTCTTCGTTGTCCATCCAGAAAAAGAACTCATCATCAGTTTTATCAAACTTATTAAATTAAGATTTGAAAAATTGATTACACAAATAGGTACACTTCAAGACGTCAATTTCTTCCTAGACTATACAGTCGGTGGACAAATCGCTACCATTTATAGTTGGCTAAAAAATGGATGTGTAGAAAAACCAGAAAAAATGGCAGATATTATGTATCGGAATATTATTAAGATTAATAGATAATAGCGTAATCTCTCTGTCTTCGTGCGTTATACCCTTATTTTGTACACTAGCGCACGATATCTCTCAGTCTTCGTGCATTACACCCTAATATTCAGTCTTATCCAAAAAAAGACATTCACCTTAACGATGAATGTCTTTTTTATATACTGTTAAAAGCTTGATAAACCTGTACTTTCTTGAATTCTATATAATACTTTTTTCCAAAGTGCTTCGTCTTTGAATTCATCGTATTGTGCAGTCATATCGTGTTCACTATTATTCCAAGATTGTTTAAAGTTTTTGGATAATTTTTTAAAGGCTGCATCATTTTGTTTACCTTTAATGATGATATCTGATTCTAAATTATAATCTCCAATGTTTCTTCTTGTTAAATTGGATGACCCTAATATCATTGTGGCACGATTGTTTTCATTTTGCTCAAACAACATATATTTAGAGTGATATTGTTCGCCTTTTGAACGAGCCCATCGTACTTTAATGCTTCCTTTTGAGCGATTGATTAATTCACTTGCAACCGGCTTATTTGGTACGCCTGGCTTTTCTTTACCAAATGCTTCTTTATTAATATCAAGTATCAATTTGATATCTACATTTCTTTTGGAAGCTTTAATCAACTCATCAATCACATCTCTGTCTGAAAGATAAAACATACCTATTGAAATATGGTCTTTAGATTGTGCTTTTTTAATATTTTGAATGACTTGATTTTTAATTTTACCTTCAGTTGCTAATTGCACACTATACTTCGCGTTATCATTCCAGCTATTGTTTTTAATTTTGAAATCACTTGGTGAATATCGACCACCACTCATATTCGCAACTGCAATTTCTGATTTAATAATTGCATTTTGAATTGGACCTGATACTCTAACTCCAACATTTTGATGATAACCACTTGGATCATGTGGATTACTAGATAAGATCATGCCATGCTTTTCTGTAACTAAAGTCTTTCTATGATTTGCTTTCATATTTAAAATATTTAAATAACCTCTAACCGTAACGTCTGGTGCTTCAGGGCTTAATGGATTACTTAACTTACCATTTTCACTATTACCAAACCATTGGAAAAATGTTCGATACATACCTGAATAAATCGGGTTAGAATCTCTTAATTCGTTAAGATTTGTATAGTAAACATCTATATTATTGGCTTTTAGCTCCCTAATATGATCTGGCGTGTATGAACCATAGAATGAATTAAGTGGATCTGTAATCACAATAATTCTCATATCTGGGTTTTCTTTTTTCTTATCAATTAATGATTGTGTAAGACGTTGAGATATTTTTGGATAAGTCTTGTCTCCCGTTTGATAATGATTAAATAAGAACATATCCATAATAATAAAATCATCCGCTTCTTTAATCGTCTCATTTACTTTATCAAATATTTCTTGATTGTACTGCATCTTATTCCCGTTTTTATAAGTGACATCTGTTAATAGTTCCACATGGTCTGTCATTGTTTCTGAACTCACTTTTGAAACGCCATGTGGTAAAGGTTTAAACACATGATAAATACTCATAGCTATCACAATTCCAATAATCAATAAAAGGAATCCATAAATATATTTCTTTTTATTTTTACGCTTTGATTTGTCATTTTTCTTTTTTCTTTTTACAGACTGACTTTTCTTTTTGATATTTTTCTTTTTATTAGCCAAGTGTTTAATACCCTCCTTTTTATTTATTATATCAAAACTAAATTGACATCGATGTATTACTTTGGTATTTTTAATTAATATTGAATTTTTCAGAATTTTTAGAGTATATAAACAGGAGTGAAGTAAATTGACAGAACAATTAAGACCTTTCCGTGCCGACCATGTAGGTAGTTTACTAAGAACTGAGCCTTTAAAGAAAGCTCGTCAACAATTTTCAGAAGGTACGATTACACAAGAAGATTTAACGAAAGTAGAAAATCAAGAAATTAATAAAATTATTGAAAAACAATTAGGAGTCGGACTAAAAAGTATTACAGACGGTGAATTCAGACGTTCTTATTGGCACTTTGATTTCTTAGAAAACTTAACAGGTGTAGAAGATTATGAACCAGAAATTGGTTTAACATTTAATGGCGTAGAAACTAAAAAACATGACGTAAGAGTTGTAGGAAAAGTCAAATACAACCCAGATCATCCTCACTTCGCTCATTTTGATTATTTACATAAGCAAGTAAACGGAAGAGCTGTAAGTAAAGTATCTATTCCGAGTCCAAACCAGTTATTCCATCCAAACATATTAAACCATGACATCTACCCAGATATTTATGAATATGCGAAAGATGTTTCAGAAGCTTATCGTCAATCTATTCTTAAATTCTATGAATTAGGTTGTCGCTATTTGCAAATTGACGATGTATATTGGGCTGGATTAGCAGCAACAAAACAATTAATTAAAAATAGAGAGCGTTCTGAAGAAGAAAAAGCAGAAGCTATCAAACTAGCAGCAAAAGTTGTCAATGATGCATTAGCTGATTTACCAGAAGACTTATTGATTACAACTCATATTTGTCGTGGTAACTATCAATCATCATGGGCAATTACGGGTGGTTATGAACCAATTGCGAAAGAACTATTCACTGAAAAGCTACAAGGCTTCTTCTTAGAATATGATGACAATCGTTCAGGAGACTTTGAACCATTAAGACACTTTGATAGAAACGATGCATATATTGTATTAGGTTTATTCACATCAAAAACTGGTGAACTTGAAGACAAACAAAATATTCTTGATCGTTTAGACGAAGCAACAAAATACGTTTCGAAAGATCAATTATGCTTAAGTCCTCAATGTGGTTTCGCTTCGACAGAAGAAGGTAACATCTTATCTGAAGACGATCAATGGCGTAAATTATCTTATGTCATCGAAACTGCTAAAGAAGTATACGGAGAACTATAATTTCACAAAAAAATTCCCAATCCGACACATTCGGATTGGGAATTTTTTATATTAAGCTTTAAATTGTTTCGAAAGCGTATTTTTCAATTACTTCTTGATGCTGTGGATACTGTTCAATCAATTGAGCCTGTGTAAACAGTTCGAATTTTTCAAACTGGAATCCTGGTGCGCACATACAACCTACAAGTGCATAGTCATTGTCACCTTCAACAGTTGAAGCAAATATAACGCCTTTTGGTACGAGCGCTTGTAATACATCTCCCTCTTCAATATTTGGGCCGACTTTCACTTTTTCATAATGACCATCCGGATAAATCATATGCACAGTCAATGTTTGTCCTGCATGATAATACCATACCTCATCAGATTCTATTCTATGAAAATGCGAAATATTATTTTTTTCTAATAGAAAATAAATACTTGTATATAACGCATTGCCATCATTTAAAGCATGTTCTGATTTAATCGTTTCATGATAGAAACCACCTTCAGGATGTGGTATTAAATTGAGTGCGCTTATCCATTTCTCTTTATTCATCTAAACACTCCATTACAAGTCAACATTGTGGAATACTTGTTGCACGTCTTCTAAATCCTCAATTGCATCGACTAATTTTTCAAACGTTTGTAAATCTTCTTCTGATAATGTTACTTCTGATTGAGCTAACATTGAAAGTTCAGCAACGTCAAAATCTTCTACGCCATTTGCTTTAAGCACATTTTGAACTTGCGCAAATTGATCTGGTTCTGCGTATACAATTGTTAAATCTTCTTCTTCGATAACATCTCTCACATCTAAATCTTCTTCTAATAATAGTTCGAAAACTTCATCAGCAGATTTTCCTTTAAATGCGAATACAGCTGTATGATTGAACATGTAAGCAACTGAGCCTGATACACCCATATTACCGCCATTTTTACCGAATGCTGCACGTACATCACTTGCTGTACGGTTTACGTTATTTGTTAATGCATCAACAATTAGCATTGAACCACTTGGACCGAAACCTTCATATCTTAACTCATCAAAGTTTTCTTCTGATCCGCCTTTAGCTTTTTCAATTGCTCTATCTATAATATGTTTAGGAACAGAATAAGTTTTAGCTTTTTCTAATACAAATTTAAGATTTTGGTTTGATTCTGGATCAGGTTCACCTGATTTAGCAGCTACATATATTTCTCTACCAAATTTAGCATAGATTCTACTTGTATTTTTGTCTTTTTGGGCTTTTTTATCCTTAATATTATTCCATTTACGTCCCATATTTCCATCTCTCTTTCAAGTGAGTTATTTAACATACTTATTATACAATAATGATTACATCTGGCAAAGTTTACAAATCAAAAAATGTCTGAGACACGATGATTGCCTCAGACTTGTTAAGTTTAATCTTTTAAAATACTTGCGAGTCTTAATATGTGCATGATGATGTTGAGTAAATTAATAAACAAATTAAAGCCCATCTCTCTAGGAGAGAAGTTCCCTAGTTTCATACGGTTAAAATCATACACAGTATAAAGTAGAAACAGTCCAATGCCTATTACAGATAACACTGTATGGAAAATAGGATTATGGATGAATATACCTAATAAACTTGCGAAGATTAACGCAATTAATGTTACAAATAAATATTTTCCTAAACCTGAGGCATCATCAATCATAAAGTAACCGAGTATACCAAAAGCAGCAAATGCACCAATTGCTAAGGCAATATTGCCATAAAACGCTTGTGTACCTAATGCGCCTAAATAATACATAAAGGCTGTATATGAAATCACACCGATAAAGAATGCATATATATTTGAAATTAAACCGCCAAATTTTCTAGACGATTTTACAAATAATGAAATCATAATGAGTACAAACAATCCAATTGTAATTGGTAAATGTAATGCAGGTGGTACGAATTGACCTACATATGTCCCAACTCCAAAGATTACCCAATAATATAAGAAGTATAGCCATGTTTTTCTAATGGCTGAACCATGAGTATCTGTATGTTGATAAGATGCATATTGGTTATCATAATTCATCTTTAATCATTCCTTTTTATAACGTAATACCAACATTTTACATGCTATTTCTCTATATATCAAACGTCATGTCTTCTATAAATTGTAACATTCACCATACATACATAAATTACCATATTCCATATAGAAGCGCTCACAACGGTTTTGGCGCACTTCAATCAATGTAAAAAAGCAAAAATTAATTATTGTGTTTTTATTACAAAGTGATTACATCAGGTACATACAATATTATTTTTGTTACCATTACGTGTATAGAAGAAAGTTCATTTTAGTATTCTGTTTTTATATATTATATATACCTAAGGAGGATAAGCCTTTGAAAAAATTTGCATTCGCAGTAACAGCTGTTTCTGGTGTTGCAGCTATAGCAGCTCATAACGACGCCGAAGCTTCAACTCAACATACTGTAAAAAATGGTGAATCTTTATGGATGATTGCAGACCAATATGGTGTATCTGTTAATCAACTGAAATCTAGTAACAATATTTCAGGAAATATGATTTTCCCAGGGCAAGTCATTACTGTAAACGGAAGTAGTTCTACGGGAGGAAGCGGTTCTCAAGAAACAGCAACTTCAGGATCTACATACACAGTTAAAAGCGGTGACTCATTAGCAGTAATCGCACAACAAAACGGTGTTACAGTTGACCAACTAATGAAATCAAATAATTTACAAGGTTATATTATCTATCCTGGTCAAACTTTAAAAATTGCTGGTGGAAGCGGTAGTGATACTTCAACTGCTCCTTCAAATAACACACAACCTACTCAAACAGGTGGCAATAAATCTTTCAATGACCAAAACTTATATGACTGGGGTCAATGTACATATTACGTATTTGATCGCAGAACACAAGCTGGTAGTTCAATCAGCACATACTGGGGAGATGCTAAATATTGGGCAGGCGCAGCACAAGCTGACGGTTTCCGAGTAGACGGTACTCCTGAAGTAGGTTCAATTATGCAATCTACAGCTGGACAATATGGTCACGTATCATATGTAGAATCTATTAACGCAGACGGAAGTCTATTAATTTCAGAAATGAACTATAATACGCCTCCAGGTGTTAAGGATTACAGAACAGTACCAGCATCTCAAGTATATAACTATTCATATATTCATTAATAAAAAAACCAGTTCAGAAGACGAACTGGTTTTTTCTATGCAGAAAATTAGATTGTGGTTGTTAGAGTTCGCTAACTATCATTATTTCGAATTCTGGTAATTAGAATGCTGTAACTTCCATTATTCTGAATTGTGGTAATTAGCGCGTACTCATTAAGGGACATTTCTCGGAATTCTGTCCCTAACCCTGAACAAATCCACTCAAAAGCTCAGCTAACAATATATTCCTCATAATCTTCTCATTTTTCCATACAAAAAAACATCCAAACTTAACGAGTTGGATGTTTTGATGATTTATTATACGAATAAAGCACAAATATGATAAATGATGAAAGAAAGGATAATTGATACTGGTAAAGTTATAATCCAAGTAATAATCATTCTTTGTGCTGTTGTCCATTTAACACCTTTAACACGTTGTGATGAACCTACACCTAAAATAGATGAAGATACGACGTGTGTAGTTGATACTGGTAAGTGAATGAAAGTAGCACCAAAAATGACAAATGCTGATGATAAGTCAGCTGCTACACCGTTAGCTGGACGGATTTTCATAATGTTTCCTCCAACTGTTTTGATAATTTTCCATCCACCTACTGCAGTTCCAAGGCCCATTGCAGTAGCACAACTTATTTTAACCCATAATTCAATATCTGTTGTAGATTGCATATTAGCTGAAATAAGTGCCATTGTAATGATACCCATTGCTTTCTGAGCATCATTTGTACCGTGTGAGAATGCTTGTAAAGCTGCTGTACCAATTTGGATAAATCTAAAGTTTCTGTTCGTTCTTGTTAAATTATTATTTTTAAATACGACTTTGAAAATAGAATATACAATGAAACCAACGATAAACGCTAAAATTGGTGATGCAATTAAAGCTAATATAATTTTTGAAAATCCTTGGTAATGTAATATTCCAAATCCTGCAGAAGCAATAGCTGCACCTGCAATTGACCCTATTAATGCATGTGAAGATGAACTTGGAATCCCGAAATACCAAGTAATAAGGTTCCATGCTATAGCAGAAATCAATGCTGCTAAAATAACGATTGAACCATTTTCTAATTTAAACGGATCGACAATATCTTTAGCAATTGTTTGTGCTACACCAGTTGCCATTAATGCCCCAACAAAGTTCATAACCGCTGCTAAAATAATTGCATGTCGTGGTTTAAGTGCTTTTGTAGATACTGCTGTAGCGATTGCATTGGCTGTATCATGGAAACCATTAATAAAGTCAAAAAGTAACGCACACACAACAATAGCTACGGTAATAATGAGTAAACTATCCATTTTTTAAAACTCCTTAGCTATTTTTCATAATAATTTGTTCTAATTTGTTTGCTACTAATTGACATTTATCTGCTACATCTTCTAGAGATTCATAAATATCTTTAATTTTTATTAATGTTACTGGATCTGTTTCACTGTTGAAAATATATTTAATTGATTGTCTTAAAATACCATCACAATTCGTTTCATATTCTTTAATGTTGATAGAATGTACACGAATGTGTGAGAATTTCTTCTCAGCTACTAACGTTACAGCGATTTCAATTTCTTTAATTGCTGCTTGTATATTTTTCACGAATTCTGCCATGTATTCATCTGAATAACTGATAGAGTACATTTCAAACATTGCTGACGTTTCTTCCATTTCATCTAATACATCATCTAATGCATCACATAATTCTAAAATGTCTTCTCTTTCAATTGGTGTAATGAAAGTTTGATTTAAATCAGTAATCATTTGGTGCATAAGATCATCACCATTAGACTCATAGGCTTTAATTTTATCTGAATAAGCTTTTAAGTCGAAATCTGAATCAAAATCCATTTCTCCAAATTCAACTGATGCGCGACTTAAATTCTCAGCTATAGCTTCTAACTGAATACCAAACTTATCCTTTTTCTTATTAAACATTAGTAATCCTCCCAAAATTTACATCATAATTTATGTAATTACTCTTTCATTGTACTCTTTCAAAATGAATTCGACCACAGTTTATTAATTTATTTTTGAAAATTTAATTTGTCTGTAAACTTTACGTAAACACAAAGTTCACATTGGTACTTTATAACACAAAAAAAGGCTAATGACAAGCACTAGCCTTTATTTTAAATTTTTATTTTTAAAGTACTCTTTGAATCACGCGTTTAGAGTGGATATACGCTAAGAAAGCAAACAGTATATAGATTAATGAATAAAGTGACATTACGATCAGCACTGGTGTATAGAATGATTGCCCCATAAAGAACCAAGCTGATTTAGCTGCGAAATATCCATGACATAATCCTATGATTAATGGTAATGCAAAGTTAAAGCCAATTTTTAGTGCAATACCTTTAGACATATCTTTAGATGTATAGCCTAACTTTCTTAAAATAATGTAGTTTGATGTTTCATCTTCCGTTTCATCAATTTGTTTGATGTAGATGATACATCCTGTAGATAGTAAGAATGCGATACCTAAGAACCCAAGAATAAATAGCATAACACCAAGGCTACTTTTAGAATCATTGTAAATTTCATGATATGACATAGATGACTCGGTTTTACTTTGTAACTTACTAAAGATTTTTTCTGCTTTCTTAACATCTTTATCATTTGTTAAGTTCACACCAAATTGCTGATTCATGTCATCATTTTTAGCTTCATGTTTTTTCATTTGGTCGAATGTGTGATCTGACACAACATAAACAGGTGCATTATAAGAAACCATTGAAGATAAATAAGTTTCTTTACTTATAGATTTCACTTTAAGATGATGAGTTTCATCACCCATTTTGTAAGACATTCTTTCTTCATCATTCACAGTGACAACTTTATCAAGAATATCACTGTATCCTACGATTGCTACTTCATCATCTTTCAATTTTAAATCTTTAAATTCAGATGATTTAGCAACTGTTGATGGTGACTCAGGCGCTTTACCAGTTGTTTGATTAGCATTCTTCAGCACTTTTCTGTCATCAATGACATAACGCGCTATGTTATAATTACGCTCTTTATATTGGATATGTTCAGCATCTAAGGCATTTTTAAATTGTTGATTAGCATCTCTATTTACAAAAATATAATCATCTGGTGCCGTGCTTCGAGCTGTTTCTTCGGCATTGTAATATTGCACGTAACTTAACGCTAGCAGACCAACTGACATAGCTGACACAATTGCGATAATCGTAAGAGATAAAGCATTTGTTTTCATTTTGTGCATAATAGATGAAGTTGAAACAACATCTGTTACGCTTAACATACCTTTTTTATATTTACGAATTGTATTAAATATCAGTGAAATTGAACATCTGAAGAGCAAGTATGCACCCACTATTGTTAAGAATAATATTGTGAGCATTCTTATATATAATGTTGTCATTCCTGCATTACTAAGATTATCGAACATGACACTTGATAAATAGTAGCCACTAACGATCATGACGATACCAATTGCACCAAAAATCAATTCATATAGTTTAATTTTCTTAATTTTAGTATCTGTAGCATTGTATTCATGCATAAGTGCTAAAATTGTTTTTCTCTTAATAAATATTGCATTTTGAAAAGCGATAATGATATAAACTGCAATCATAAGTACAATCGTTTGAATGAAAGCTTCTATGCTAAAATTCAAATGCGCTTCTTGTTGGATACCGATGATTTTATATAAAATCATCAATAATATTTTGGATGAGAAAAATCCTAACATAGATCCAATTACAGCTGTTAATGTGAATAATACAAAGTTTTCTAAAGCAAATATTTTAAAGACTTCACGTTTTGTCATACCAATTAATTGGTACAACCCAATTTCTCTAGATCTTCTCTTTATAAAGAGTTTGTTTGCATAAAGTAGAAATATAACGATGATAATCGTCAGTATTGTTACACCTACTTTAATAGCTGCACCAACTCTTATACCAGATTGAACACTATTTAAATCTTCAGAGAACCTTAACGTGACAAATCCGAAAAAGAGCATGACACTCATCGTTATTGAAAAGACATACATACTATAATGTCGAATGTTTCGTCTTAAATTCTTAATAACAATTTGATTAAAGCTCATTTACAACACCACCTAACACACTTTGTGTTTTGATGATTTCTTTGTAAAAAGTCTCTCTATCATCGTCTCCTTTATAAAGTTCAGAATAAATTTTACCATCTTTTAAGAATATGACTCTGTTTGAATAACTTGCTGCTGATGAATCATGTGTAACCATTACAATTGTTGATTGTGTTGTCTGATTCATTTGATTTAATTTGTTAAGTAAATCTGATGCAGATTTAGAATCTAATGCACCAGTAGGCTCATCAGCAAATATAATAGATGGCTGTGCTATAAATGCCCTTGCTGCTGAAGTCCTCTGCTTTTGACCACCAGAGATTTCACTAGGATATTTATTTTGTATATCTAAAATACCTAACGCCTTGCTAATTTCTTCAAATCTAATTTGCGCTTCTTTTTTAGAAACTTTTTGAATCGTTAGTGGTAACATAATATTTTCTTGCACGGTAAGCGTATTAAGCAAATTATATTCTTGGAATATAAATCCGAGCTCTTTTTTTCTGAAATTAGACATTTGTCTATTATTCATGTTTTGTAGTTGATGACCATTTATTTCAATTTGCCCCGTTGTCGCATAATCGATGGAACTTAATACATTTAAAAGTGTCGTCTTTCCTGAACCAGATGGACCCATAATACTAATGAATTCACCTTTTTCAACAGTCATATCTATTTGTTTCAACACTTCTTGTTGATTCTTTTTAGAACCATAAACTTTAACGAGTTGTTCAGTTTTTAATATACTCATATTCAAAACTCCTTTGAAATTTGTTTATGATTCCATAATATAGCCTTTTTTACGATTCTTCCTTTGATTCATCGTACATTTTTAAGTTTGAAGTGACATTATTGTCACTTGCCTGTTCTATTGTTGTTAAATCATTTGGTTGAGGAAAAATAAGCAATACAGTCGTACCTTCACCATAAGTAGATTTAACATTGACTTTAATACTTAATCCTTCAGTAATCTCTTTAACTAAATAAAGTCCCATTCCAGTGGCTGTTGACTCACGCCTATTTGTCGTTGAAGTAAAGCCCCTTTCAAAAATACGTGGTAAATCTCTCACTTTAATACCTCGCCCAAAATCTTGAATTTTCAAGTATGTTTGATCGTGCTGCTCATAAGTTGAAATGATAATATCTTTATTCTCAGTATATTTCAGAGCATTACTTATCAGCTGTCTAATGACAGTACGACACCATTTCTCATCTGTATAAACTTTTTCGTCTTCAATTTGTATATCATACCCTATGCCTTTAGCCATGCTGATATTGCGTGCATGTTGAATCTCTTTAATAACCATTTCTTTTATATCATAATGACCAAAATAAAAATCGTTACCTTTAGAGCTTAAACGTCTAATATAAAGTTGTTGATCCAATAAGTAGTCGATTCTACTCCACTCATATAATAAATTCTTTTTTAGAGCTTGTTCTTCGATTTGATCTAGTAATAATTTCATTGCGGTTATGGGTGTTTTGACTTCATGTATCCAATCTAATAAATCATTTTTAGTTGCTTGTATTTCTTTATTTTGATTATGAATAGTACGTCTCGTACGCTCATCATAAAGTTGAATATAATCAAAAACAATCTTTTCATAAGTTGATTGATTCAATTCTTTATGTTCAATTTCTTTAATCGGCATATCATTTTTTAATGCGCTATAAAATCTTGTTTCGCGCGTGTAAATCAACCATATAAACACGATAAAAATAATCAAATTTATACCAATTAAGTATAAAGCGCTTTTAAAAGAAAAGGCTACATCTAACCAACTTGTTAACAGTATAATTGCCTGCATGACTAAAAAAAGTAATATCCAAATCCATCTTTCTTTCAGAAATGACTTAATCATTTTATCCCTCCGGCTCGTGCGCTATATAGCCTTTACCTACTTTAGTTTCAATTAAATCATTGAAGCCAATTTCAGTAAGTTTCTTTCTTAATCGATTAACATTAACCGTTAATGTATTGTCACTCACAAATTGTTCATCATCCCATAAAGCAGTGATAATCGTATCTCTACTCACGATTTCATTCTTATGATTAAGCAGAATTTCTAAAATAAACATTTCATTTTTAGTTAACGAAATTTCAATGTCATTCTTTTCAATAATATGTTTACCGTAATCCACTCGCGCTTTATGCCATAATTTAATTCTAGGCTCATCTTTATTATATTGATAAACTCTTCTATAAATTGCTTGTAGTTTAGCAACTAACACTTCCGTGTGAAATGGTTTCTGTATAAAGTCATCAGCACCCAGTTCCATACTCATGACTTGGTCCATCGGGTGATCCCTTGAAGATAAGAATACAATCGGTATATTGGACTGTTTTCTTATCGCACGACACCAATAGAATCCATCATATTGAGGTAACTGTATATCTATAATGACCATGTCTGGTTGCAATGTTTTATATTCTTCAAACACGGCACCAAAATCATTTATGCCATGTACTGACCAATCCCATTTTTCTAGTTGTTGCTTCATAGCATTAAATAAAGTTTCATCATCTTCAATTATTAGTAATTCCATACTATCCCTCTACTTTGTATATTTTTTAACTTCTCCCGCTATACTGCGCAGTTGAAAATCTTTAATTCTACAATCAACTTCGAATCCCTTCATCGTTACATTATGAATAGGTGCTTGTGATAAATAATATATACTCCAAGGTAATCTTGGTACATAATTAAATAAATGAACTATAAACTCATTTGTTAACCTTAACTTTCTAAATTCTAACATGCCGTTATCTTCATACAAATCTACAGTAAGTGAACCGCCAATAACTTTGAACTGTATAATATCTTCATCAATATTTGGATGTACTCTTTTTAATTTTAATAATGGTTTACTGCGATGTTGAAAATAAACATAATAAATATCTCCAATTAACTCTGTTCTCACTAACGTTCCACTAGTCTCTTGTAACCACTGAAAATAGTATTTCACAACATCCTCTAAATCCCATTTATAAGGAATAGGCATTCTATCAACGCTTCTAACGTCATCAATTTTAGACTTTTGTAATTCTATCGATACAGCTGGTCGCTTAATAGATTGTTCTGTCACTTGAACTTCAATACCGGTTGAACTTAATATTTCCATCGTTTCTATATCAAAAGGCGAACCTTTAATATATATAATTTTTTTAACATTATTTACTTTACATGCTTTTGCCATATTATGACTCGCAATGATGTTTAAATTACGGGCAGTACTTTGTGTTAACTTTGCTGATTTCTTGTTTGGATCTAAATAATAAATTGCAATATCTATATTTTTCAATGCTTCAATCATATCTTTAATTACAAAAATATCACATTTTCTCCAAGTAACTTCATCATCTATCATATCTGATTCATACTTTGTAATCGTATAAAGATTTCCGATATCTTTTAACGTACTGATTAAATGCTTGCCTATATACCCTGATCCACCTGAGATGAGTACATTCGCTTTCATTTTAAGCACTCCTTTATATTCGGACTTTACATATGTGTTATACTGTTTATAACTTATTGTTTAATTACCATAAATATACCACTGTTTGTAATTTATAAATAGAAATAGGAGACATTTTATGAAAGAAATCATACGCGAAATTCGAATAAATGATGTTGAAGACTTTAATAAATTGTTAGATAGCGTGATTAACCAATCCGAATATTTACTATTTAATCCAGGTGAGCATCAAATATCTATACAGAACCAAACTTTATTTCTAGAAGAAATGATTACGACAAGTAACTCTACAATCATTGTTGCGGAATTAAATGACACATTAATTGGTTATGTAACTATTCAAGGTGGCAAAACGAATCGAAATCGTCATGCTGCTAAAATTGCAATGGGTCTACTTCCGACATTTAGAAATAAAGGGATTGGATATAAACTATTACAAGAAACTGAAGCTTGGGCGGTGAGAAGACAACTGCATAGACTAGAGTTAACAGTCGTTACGGAGAATGAACCTGCATACCGATTATATGAGAAATTTGGTTTTAAAGTAGAAGGAAAGAAAGAACAAACATTGTATTTTAATGATAAATATTACGATGAATTTATGATGGCAAAATTATTATAAAAAAGGCAAACTCATCACGTATTTCGCGTAGTTTGCCTTTTTTATTATTCATCTTTTTTAATCACTGTTTCAGAATCTTGGTTTGCATTATTTTCATATGGTGACTGTTTCGTATTAGCCCCTAGAAACATCATGACATTATTGTAATTCTTCTTAGATTCCTTCAAGTTCATATGGAATTGGTATTGATGACGTAAACCGTGCGTACCATCAAAGAATGTTGTAGTCGTTTGAACACCTTGCTTTTTAAGGACTTCATCAAATTCTCTATTTTGTGGATCAAATGGGTCAGCATCTCCAACCGTTAAAAATGTAGGTGGATAATCTTTTGTAACTTGATCAACAGTAGATAGTTGATTAATTCTCGCAAAGTTCTGTTCCCATTCCTTAGTACCCGTATAACTCGTCATAAATAAATCAATTCTAGGAAACTCTGTAGATCTTACAGTTTGCATATTATATAACCCACCAAACAGAATGGCAGCTTTTAAATAGTCTTTTTTTATACTTGGCTTCATACGCATTTGTTGTTGCAATTTATCATTTGTTTGTAAAGCCACATATTGACTGGCAATTTGGGCACCTGCAGAATCTCCGCCATATACGATTTGTCTGTAATCGATATTAAATTTATTTCTATGTTTTAATGTATATTTAGTAGCTTGATCTAATTGCTGTATTGGTGTCGGATATTGGTAATCAGGTGCTAAAGCATAATTAACATTTACGATGATATATCCTTTTTCAGCAATTTGTGCTAAGTATGGATTCTTATGTCTTTTGTCTCCCGCAATAAAACCACCACCATGCGTCCAAAAAATAACTGGCAATTTCTCACCTTTTTTCATTTTTGAAGGCATAATAATATCCATTTGACTATTTGGTGCACTGTGTCCATAAGATACATCACGTATCAATTTTACTTTCTTATTGTTTAGTAATAATTGATTGGCTCTTTGAGCTTGTAATTGTGCTTCCCTTTGCTTATGTTCCTGATATTTGTTATAACCGTAAAACCCACTTACAACAACGATGATCGCTACAATCAAAATAAACAATCGTCGTTTTTTCCTTTTCATATGTTCACTTCCTCATGTAAGAAGATAGTTTAACATATTCAATTATTTTATGCGATATGTTTTTTGTTATCTCTTTTACGACTAATATATTTAACAACAATTGCAGCACAAATCACTAAACCTATAACACCCATAGCTGGATATAATTTATCAATAAGTGATGAGAAACCTACAAAGCTTAAGCCATAAGCGAGAACCATAGATATCGTCAATAATACAACGTATTTTTTAGAAAACGGTACAGTAAATCTTGCCGTAAATGAGTACATAAGTCCTAAAATCGTGTTGTACATAACCATAAGCATAATCACTGATAATGCAAACCCAATAATAGGTGAAATTGTTCTAGCGAGTTCTAACGTTGGTATCTCAATATCTTTAATATTAGGATATTCAACTAATAATCCAGCATTGATAAGTGCTAATAAAATTAAATAAATCACTCCACCTATAATGCCACCTAAGCCTGAAATACGTCGCTTATCAGCATCTCCACCAATGGCAATTAATGTACTAAATCCTACTGAGAAGGCTAAACCACCATAAATAAATCCTTGAACAATTCCCCAGAAAAGACTTGGTGATTCAACCGTATCGTTAATTTCAGATATGCCTACTTGGCCATTCACAAAGAAGTAACCTGCTATTATTAAAATAACAATGATTAAAAACGGTGTTACGACACCTAGTGCTTTTACAATTTTATCGAAGTCTAATAAAAGTGTGACATATATAACAATACACATAATTAAAGCACCTAACCAAGTTGGCACTCCAAAGCTTTCATTAAATGCTGATCCAGCGCCAGCTATCATCGTTACTGATATACCGAATAAGAAAAATATTAATACATAATCTATAACGATACCTGCTTTACCAAATAAATAATTAATCGTTGAGCTATGATCATCTGCATCTAATGCCGTACCAATCTTAGCTACTTGTCTACCAAAAAACGCCAACATTATACCAGATATAATAACACCTAAATATCCGTATAAACCATAGTGAGTAAAAAATTTCATCACCTCTTGCCCTGTTGAGAATCCAGCACCTACGACAACCCCAACATAAGCAAATCCTATTTTTGTTGCTTCTTTCAAATTTGACACAAACTTTCCTCCTCATCATTTTGTTCAACATAATGATGTATACCCACTATTCACGAAAGTATTCCAAAAAATGAGCGGGACAGAAATCTAATTTGTACAAATTAGATTTCTGTCCCGCTTTCTATTTAATATCTTTATGAATTATCTTTAATTGATTGACTATAATTTGCTCTTGTAACTGTAAAGCCAACAATAACTGCTAGTGCAAGTAAAATGATACCAAACCAGTATGACTGATGAATACCTTGTGTCATAGCATGATTGATTTGATCAACTGTTGGGTTCTTGATACCTTCTAATGCTGCTCTTTGTCCACCGTTCATAATACTTACAAAAATCGCAATACCTAATGCGCCACCAATTGGCTGTAACATGTTAGATACAGCCGTTCCATGTGGATACATTTCTTTTGGTAAAGCGTTCAATGCATTTGTATTAGCTGGCATCAATACTGCAGAAATACTAATCATTAATATAATATATACAATCACAAATACCCAAACCGAGATACCTGGATGAATTGTTGAATAAAATATTGATACACATAACAATATGATTAAACCTGGTACAACAAGTTTTCTAGGACCAATTTTATCAAATATTGCACCCATAAAAGGTGACAAGAAACCATTTAATAAAGCACCTGGTAACAAGATCAGTCCAGCAACTTTAGCACTGAAACCCATAGGACCTTGCAAATACATTGGCATTACAATTTCAGAAGCAAACATTGTCATAATAACGACTACGAAAATGATAACGCCTTTAGTATAATTGTGATATTTAAACACTGTTAAATCTAATAAAGGTTCTTCTAATTTAAGTTGTCTAAAGACAAATAGTATCATTGTAATGATACCGATGATGAGTGTGATATATATTGAAGGACTTGAGAATCCGCCTTCTGTACTACTCACAGAAGAAACACTATATATAATAGTTGCAATACCAATTGTTGATAAAATGATTGAAAAGACATCAATTTTTGGTCTTGTAACTTCTCCAACGTTTTGTAAATATCTATATGCGAATATAAACGTAAATAGCATGAATGGGATAACGATTAAAAATAACCATCTCCATCCTAAATAATCAACAATAACACCTGATAATGTTGGACCTAATGCTGGTGCAAACATAATGACTAATCCGAATTGCCCCATAATTTTCCCGCGTTCATTTTCATTATAAAGCATGAGCATTGCATTCATGACAGTTGGAATCATAAGCCCCGTTCCAGCTGCTTGAATCATTCTTCCTACTAATAACATTGGGAAATTAATAGCTAACCCCGCAGTTAAAGTCCCGATAGAAAATATTGTTACTAACCCTAAAAATAACCGTCTCGTTGTAAACCATTGATTTACGACTGCTGACAATGGTGTTAGTACACCCATTACTAACATGAAACCAGTTGCCATCCATTGGACAGTTGGTGCATCAACATCAAATACTGACATTAATTCTTTTAATGCAATATTTAAGAGTGTTTCATTTAAAATCATGAAAAATGTACCAACTAAAAAGACAATCATAATTATTTTTCTTTTAAACTGATTCTCCATTTTTTTCTCCTAAATTTTATTTTGTAACTTGTCTATAATGACATAAAAAAGAAACCTAGTCAAAAGACTAGGTTTATGCATTTTGAGATTTGGATAGTTGTGAAAAATCTACCACTACTTGGTCCATTCTCTTCGCTGTTTCTTTCATAATATTTCTAGCAACTTTATTTTCTGGGTCTATCTTAAGTATTTGCTTACTTATATCAAAAGCTTGTTTGTCAGAAAGTAAAGGTTCCGGTATAGCATGTAATAGAAGCATCTGTAATAAACTCTTAACTTCTTTATGATCTGTTAAAATCATCGATCTTTCAGCATGATAATAAGCTGAATGAAATGCGCCATCATGTTCACTATATGGATAAACGTGTAACAAGAACGCTAAGTCATGAAGTTCACTTGTTTCTTCCTTCTTAATACAGTCTAATATAAATGTATAAAACATCGTACTTTCTTCTTCGTGAGCTGCTGAAATAAAGTGTTCTTCAAATTCTAAGAAATCCACTTCGGACATCAATCTATATGCAGTATCAAATTCGCCACTTAATATATGACCTTTAATCAAATCCTTCATTCAATGTCCTCCTTTTCTCTCTATGCAACATTCACATTCTTTTCAATTTTAAAATTTTAAAGTCAAAAATATTATAACATGTTTTGTAATAAATTACCTTTAAAAAAGAAAACCCACTTAAATTTTAAAATATAAATGGTGATGATACTTGCATCGGTGATTAAATCGAGCATCACAATTTGGGCATACCTCTTTTAACATATAATCATTGATAGAAATTGTTTCTTTACAAACCCCACAAAGTATCGCATGTTCATCAAATTCAGATTGATCCCATCTTTTAATGTCATGCTTTTCACATTCATTATGGCACTTGTAACAAGGATAGAATTTATCACAACATTTAAATTTAATAGCGATGATATCAAGTGGCGTATGATAATGTTCACATCTAGATTCATTATCTACAGTTAAGCCATGTATTTTCACCATATTATCCTCCAAAAAATTTACTTTAAGTGAACATCTCATAATTATAGCTGTTTTGTCAATTTATAATGATTTGACATAAATGATAAATTTTAATAAAATTAACATATGAACATATATTCATATGTTAGGAGAATAATATGATTACAAATACTATTTTAGATGACGAAACATTATTACTTGTATCACAAACTTTTAAAGCATTAAGCGATCCGACTCGCGTAAAGATATTACATTTATTATGTACTGGTCGACATTCTGTAGGTTGTATAGCTGAAACACTTTCGCTAAGTCAATCTTCCGTGTCGCACCAATTAAGATTTTTAAAGAATCTTAGGCTTGTTAAATTTGAACGTGAAGGTAAAAGTATTTACTACTCAATAGATGATGATCACGTTATCTTATTATTAAAACAAGCCATCGAGCATGCCAAACATTAACAATATAGGAGGTGTTTTCATGGGACATGAACATCATGGACATGAACACAATCATGTTCATACAAATAATAAAAAAATACTGCTCATTTCATTTATTATCATTGCTGTATTTATGATAGTTGAAGTGATTGGTGGATATATTACAAATAGTTTAGCTTTACTATCTGATGCTGGTCATATGCTAAGCGACGCCATTTCACTCTTTATTGCATTAATGGCATTTAAATTTGGTGAACGTGTTGCAAATAAGAATAAGACATATGGCTATAAGAGATTTGAAATTTTAGCTGCTTTAATTAACGGTGTCTTGTTAATTGTCATTAGTATTTATATCTTTTATGAAGCCATTTCAAGATTCATTGATCCACCAGAAGTCGCTTCAACTGGAATGTTAATTATAAGTACAATCGGTTTACTTGTGAATATATTCATTGCTTGGTTAATGTTTAAAGGATCTGATACGAAAGACAACTTAAACATGCGTGGTGCATTCATTCATGTACTCGGAGATTTATTAGGTTCAGTTGGCGCAATCGTAGCAGCACTCATTATGATTGCATTCGGTTGGAAATTAGCTGACCCGATAGCAAGTGTTATTGTGGCACTATTAATTATTAGAAGCGGATATGGTGTTACAAAGTCTGCATTAAATGTATTGATGGAAGGAACACCATCAAATATCGATGTTCATGAAATATCTGAAACGATCAAGTCGCACCCAGATATAATAGAAGTACATGATTTGCATATATGGTCCATTACAAGTGACTTAACAGCATTAAGTTGCCACGCAGTCGTAGATAAAGATAAGACTGTACAGGAATGCGACAATATAATAGAAGAAATCAATCATAAACTTATTCATAAATCTATACAGCATGCAACAATCCAATTAGAAACACCAGATCATCAACATGACAGTTCCCTACTCTGTTGCATGGAACAAACAGAACACGTACATTAGAAAAACTAGTACATTTAGGTATATATACCTAATTTGTTCTAGTTTTTTTACTTTATATAATTTGGTATAGGAATCTCTCTCAGTCTTCGTGCGATACACCCTTATTTTGTACCTTAGCACACGATATCTCTCAGTCTTCGTGCGATACCCCCTGATTTTGTACCTTAGCGCACGATATCTCTCAGTCTTCGTGCGATACACCCTTATTTTGTACCTTAGCGCACGATATCTTTCAGTCTTCGTGCGATACACCTGGATT